>NZ_CAUWHO010000018.1:0-36986 GCF_963558545.1 uncultured Tyzzerella sp.
AACTTTATTAAGTATTTTTTGTTTATAAGTCTATATTAGTTTTAGAATTATATTTTTATATAAAATTTTATACTTTGTGTATTTTTATCGAACTTTGTAATTTCAAGGTTTGTGATTATTTTATATAAAAATTAATATTTATTAATTATTAAATATAGATTATAAAAAATATAAAAAGCTATTAATATTTTTATACATACATACGATATATAATAAAATAAGAATTTTATATTAAGTATAAAATGAAGGATATATATTATTAAAAGGAGGATTTATTATATGAAAATAACAAATTTATTTAATACAACTAATGTATATAGCAAATCGAAGATAAAAGATAAAAAATTAGAAACGACAAAAAAAGCTAATGATTCTTTTGTTGTATCCGATAAAGCTAGAGATTTTCAAACTGTTTTAAAAGCAGTATCTAATACCCCAGATTTGAGAGAAGAAAAAGTTAATAGTATAATAAAAAAAATGGAACAAGGTAATTACAATGTTTCTGCTGAAGATATAGCTAATAAGCTTTTAAAATAAAAGAGGTGATATTTTGGCAAGTCTTATAAAAGAACTTACAGAAACTCTTACAGAACAAAATAATATATATCAGTCTTTATTAGAGATTGCATCTAAAAAGAAAGTTGCTATTATAGAAAATAATATATCTAATTTACAAGAATTTTTAAAAGAAGAAAATATATTGGTAGGAAGAAATCAGAGATTAGATAAAAAAAGAATAGATATCTTTAAAGATATATCGGTTGTTTTAGGAAAAAATGAAAATTTATCTTTAAAAGACATTATAGATATTATGAAAGGTCAAGAAGGAGAAAAGGAACTTACAGAAATTAGAGAAAAATTATTAGAAGTTTTACCAAAATTAAAAGCTTTAAATGACCAAAACCAAGAACTAATAAAAATATCTATGGATTATGTTGATTTTTCTATGAATATCATTAGAGCTGGTGGAAATGTACCTACTTATTATGATTCTTTAGGCAATGAGATAAATGTGTCAGATAAAAAAATGTTTGATGCTAAACAATAAAATAAACAAAAAGGAGATAAAATTATGGCATCTATGTCTAGTATTAGTGTAGGGTTAAGTGGGCTTAGAGCAGCACAAGCAGGATTATCTGTAACAGGTCATAATGTGTCTAACTCTAGCGTAATAGGGTACACAAGACAACAAGCTATACAAAATGATTTTTCTTATAGAAATTTAGGGTCAAGTCCTGTTGGTAGTTTAAAAATGCAAGCTGGTCTTGGAACAAATGTTGCTCAAATAAGACAATTAAGAAATAAATTTTATGACAAGGCTTTTCGTGAAGAAAATAGCTTTGGAGGGTATTATTATAAAAAATATACAGCTGGAGAAGAAATAAATAACATTATAGGAGAGCTTCAAAGTGAATATAAAGCTCAAGATGTTATAGCAGATGTTTGGAACTCTCTTAATGAAATAAGCAAGGACCCAGGCGCTATAGAAACAAGGTCTTCATTTATTCAAAGTTGTGTAACGCTTTTAAATAAAATGCAAGATATTAATAAAAGTTTATTTGAGTACCAGTTAAATTTAAATCAACAAGTAAAAAAGGAAGTAGAAACTATAAATAATTTAACTTCTCAAATAGCAGAATTAAACAAGAGTATAGAACAAATAGAGGCAGATGGAAGCAGAGCTAATGATTTAAGAGATGCTAGAAATAATTTGTTAGACGAGCTTAGTGGTTATATAGATATTGAAATTAAGGAAACACCCGTAGGTAATGGTGGTGCTACTAGAATGGATATATTATTCCAAGGAAATGAGCTATTAGTTGGAAATATACAACAAAAAATAGGCCTTAAATATTGCAATGGGGATTATCCTTTTGTAGAGCCTGTTTTTACTAGTAGTAAAGACATATTACCAGCTAGTGATACATCTACACCACTTTTTCCTAATTTAGCACAAGAAGATTTGGGGACTAATTCTTCTAGTACAAAAGGTTCTTTAAAGGGTTTATTAGTTTCTAGAGGTGAAGTTATAGGAAATTTTGATATGAAAGATGACCAAATTGGGAATTTTTCTATACCGAATGTTCAAAAGAAAATTGATACTTTGGTACACGAGATGGTGACTTTATTAAATGAAAAAACTAAAAATGGTTTTGGGTTAGATGGTAATAAAGGGGTAGAAATATTTGTTAGAAAATCTGGTGCAGTAGGAAATGAAACACCAGGTAATTATGCTACATTATATACTCTTGATAACTTAAAAATAAATCCAGCACTATTAGAGGCAGATGGGTATAATAAATTAGGATTTTCTACAAAAGCTGGAGATGTAGGCGATAATTCAATAGTACTTGATATCTTAAACGAATGGAAAAAAGAAAGAGGTAATTTAGAAGGTGCTTCTATAGATGGGTATTACAAAAAAATTATAACAGATTTTGCTGTTAAGATACAAGAAGATAGAGAAAAGTTAGAATCTAAGCTAGGTGTAATAGACCTTGCTCAAAACAAAAGAGTTACTATATCAGGAGTTTCTTTAGATGAAGAGTTAAGTAATATGCTTAAGTTTCAACACGCATATAATTCTGCAGCTAAAATTATAAATGTAATAGATGGTATGATGGATAAGGTAATAAATGGAACAGGTAGAGTAGGAATATAATAGGAGGTAAAATATGGGCTCATCTTTTTTTGAATTTAATATAGCTACATCAGGACTTTTTGCAGCTAGAGCAGGATTAGAATTAACATCACATAATACAGCAAATGTTGCTACTCCTGGATATTCTAGACAATATATAAAACAAAAAGCAGGTATACCTTTAGATAGATATAGCGGTGTAGGTCAGGTTGGGACAGGTACAGTTGTTTACGGTATAGGACAACATAGAGATGTTTATTTGGACCAAAAATATTGGCCACAAATGAGTACACTTGGGGAATATAGCCAAAAGCAATCTCAATTAAGCCTTATGGAAGCATCTCTTAGTGAGATATCTAAAACAGGGTTAACTAATAATGTAAACGACTTTTTTAAATCTATATCAGATTTAGCTTTTACAGCTGATAGCTTAGAGTATAGACAATCTGTTATTAATACAGCTGATACATTGGTTACTAATATTAGAAACCACGCTACAAAGTTAAGACAACAACAAATAGATTTAAATGATGATGTGTATTCACTTGTTGAGCGTATTAATTCTATAGGTACACAAATTTCTAGCCTTAATGAGCAAATATACAAATATGAGTTAGATGGTAATACAGCTAATGAGCTTAGGGACCAAAGGGCTCTTTTAATAGACGAACTATCTAAATATGCAAATGTAGAAGTTAAGGAATATTCTGATAATAGTGGTAGAGAACTTGGAGATAAATATGTTGTATTATTAAATGGTAGCGAATTTGTAAACCATAATGAGTCTAGAAAATTAGAATGTGTTAGAAGAATAGGAACACAACCTATACACCCTAATGACCCACCAGGACTTTATGATGTTAAATGGTCAAATGGAGATGATTTAAACTTAAAAACTCTTACTGGAGAGCTAAAAGGAATATTAGACTTGCGTGATGGAGATAGTGGCGGACCTGGTGGAAACTATAAAGGTATACCTTATTATATAGGTAAATTAAATGAATTTGTAAGAACAATAGCATATGCTATGAACACAGGGAAAAGACTTTCAGATGACGCTGCATTAGAAGGTGTTATAGGCCATCAAGATGGATTTGATATGAATGGGGATAGAGGAGGTCTTTTATTTAGTATGATTGATTCTACAACAGGTAAAACAGTTACTACTATGAATAAGGCCGACTATGATAATATGGATGTATTTAATTTTGCAGTATCTGATGCTATAAAAGAAGACCCTAAAAAGCTTGCAATGTCAAACTCACCAGATAGTACGCAAGAAAGTAATAACAAGGTTGTACTTGGGTTTTTAAATCTTAAAGATAATGTATCTTTATTTGCAGAAGGTGGAGCATACCAGTTTGTTAATGCAATATCTGCAACACTTGGCATAGATACTAAACAAGCTAAAAACTTTACATCTTTTTACACAGATGTTACACAATCTATAGATAACCAAAGAAAACAAGTTTCTGCTGTTAGCATAAATGAAGAAATGTCAAATCTTGTTATGTACCAACATTTATACCAAGTATCATCAAAACTTATAAATGTTATTAACGAAATATACAATACAACAATAAATGGACTTGGAGTTTAGGAGGTTAAAATATGAGAGTAACAAATGGAATGATGTCTAATAGATTGTTAACTAATATTAATAGAAATTTATCTTTATTAGACAGATATAACACTCAAGGGGCAACAGGTAAAAAAATACAAGTTCCTTCTGATGACCCTATTATAGCTAGCCGTTCTTTAAAATTTAGAACAATGCTTTCTGAAGCAGAACAATATGCAAAAAATGCTTCTGATGCTACATCTTGGATAGATTCAACAGAAGTAGTTTTTGGTAATATTAACAAAATATTAACGGATATGAAAGGCTTAATGACTCAAGGGGCCAATGCTACATATACATTAGAGGATAGAAAAAAAATATTAACAGAATATTCTTCTTTACTAGAGCAGTTAGAACAAGAGCTTAATACCGATTATATGGGAAGAAATATATTTTCTGGTTTTAGAACAGATAAAAAGCCGATAGTAAAAGACCCTGCTACTGGTAAAAATGTATTGAATAAAGAGGTATATGGAGACCCTAATGCTGTACCACCTATAGATTCTATAGCAGGGCAACATATAGAGATACAGGTTGGTGCAGGCATAACAGTAAGTATAAATTCTCTTGCAACAGATGTATATACACAAGCAGATTTTAATTCGTTAAGAGGTGGAATAGCGCCTAATGGGCAAACACAATTTGATAGAATTTTAGACTTTTTAAACTCTCCAGCATATTCTAATATGCCGGAAGACCAAAAATTAGCTTGGGAAAAAGACCCTGCTAATGATATTAGAGGAATGATGGAACAAACTATAAAATCTATAGAAGATTACCAATCTAAGTTATCTACACAAGAAACAGATATAGGGATACGTTCTAAACGTGTTGAACTTGTACAAACTAGATTAGAAGATGATAAATTAAATTATAAAACGGTTATGAGCCAAAATGAAGATGTAAATATAGCAGAAGTTATGATGAATTTTAATACAGCAAATGCAGCTTATACAGCTTCATTAAATATAGGTATGAAAATTACACAAATAACATTAGCAGATTATTTAAGATAGTTACATTGTCCTTTTATCTATGATAAAAGGACAATATTTTTAAATAAAATTATATATAACTAAAAATTTTATTTTTAGTTTAAAAGGCATATTATATTTAATAAATTAAATAATAGATATGAAAGCCTATTATTAAATCCATATATAAAATAATTTTTAGAAGGTGTATATATGAAAATAAAAACAAAAATTTTTGGAGAAATAGATATAAATGACGATAAAGTCATATATTTTGAAAATGGGTTACCAGGATTTGAAAATTTAAAAAAATTTTTATTTATGACAGATGAAGATGAAAATAGCCCGTTTTGTTGGTTACAATCTATAGAAGATTTAGATATAGTATTTACTTTATTTGATGTATTTAGATTTTTACCAGACTATAATCCTATTGTAGAAATAGAAAGTTTTGATAAACTAGATAATGATACAGAGGATAGTTTGATGGTTTATTGTATAGCACATATACCAAATGATGTTAAAAATATGACTATAAACTTAAAAGCACCAGTAGTTATAAATGCAGATAATAATAAGGCTAATCAGTTTATATGTAGTAATGAAGAATATCCAATAAAATATTATATTTATAAAGAACTATTAAAAAATCACTCTAATGAAAGCGGTGGTGAATAATATGTTGGCATTAAGCAGAAAAAAAGGCGATTCTATAATTATAGATAATAACATAGAAATAGTTATAATAGATATTTGCAAGGACCAAGTAAAGATAGGTATAAAAGCACCAAAGAGTATACCTGTTTACAGAAAAGAAGTGTTTGAACAAATAACTAATGAAAATAAAGAAGCAGTATTAAATGTAAATGTAAAAGATATAAAAAAATTATTTGACATTTAAATATATTTAAATTATAATTTAAATATATTAGCCCTCATAGTTAAATGGATATAACAAGCCCCTCCTAAGGGCTAGTTGCTGGTTCGATTCCAACTGGGGGTGTAAAAAAAGTAGGCATTTAGCCTACTTTTTTAATTTCTAATACTATCTTTAATATCATTTTTTATATTGTTGTACATATTTTTTTCTTTATTATATATATTGTCAACATCTGAGGATATTTTTCCCTCAGTGTTTTTATTTTCGTTGCCTCTTATATTTTCAGCACCTTTCATACCATCGCCAAATCTATTATTACTAGATTTTTTATATCCGTTAGAATAATTTCTATCATAGGTATTATTATCTAGATTGTAATCTCTAGAGTTGTATTGATATCCATCAAATACACCATTTATATTATTAGATATAGATGAATTTGTTGTAGGTTCTGAGGTATTAGAATTAGAATTATCATTACTATTACCACAACCTGTAATTGATAAACCTGCTAAAATAAAAAATATAGGTAATAATTTATTAAATTTCATATATATATCTCCTTTAAGTATAAATTAATTTTATTTTTTGTATTATGGGAATATTGTTTGCAATTATTAAAATAATAATACTGAAATATAAAGTATTAAATGGATATAAAAGGAATAGTTATTATTTTTTAACAATAGCAATTAATAAAAGGGTATGTATTGACAATTATAGGTTATAATGGTATTATATAAGTTAAATACATAGTTTAGTGTTATAAAAATAAACAAAATCATATATTTATTATAAAAGTAAATGTAGATACCATTTAGCTATGGAGGATAATATGGATATAAAAGAGAAAGTAGAATTAGTTATAAAACAATTTGACTTACAAGGTGAAATAATAGGAAAAAGCACTTTAGAAAAAGGACATATTAATGATACTTTTTGTATTGAATATAGACTAGATAATAATATAATAAAAAGATACATTTTACAAAGAATAAATACAAATATATTTAAAAATGTAGATGAATTAATGGAAAATGTTTTTAATGTTACATCTCATCTTAAAAAGAAAATATTAGAAAATAGTGGAGATGTAGAAAGAGAAACATTAAGTATTATAAAAACAAGAGATGGAAAAAATTACTACAAAAGTGATGAAGGAGATTATTGGCGAGTTTATAATTTTGTAGAAGATACTATTACATATGATTTGGTAGAAAATGTACAAGATTTTTATGAAAGTGCAGTTGCTTTTGGTAATTTCCAGATGCTTTTATCAGATTTTCCAGCAAATACGCTTTACGAAACTATTCCAAATTTTCATAATACAGTAGATAGGCTAGATAAATTAAAAGAGGCAATAAAAAATGATGTTGTTGGTAGAGTAAAAGATGTTAAAGATGAAATAGACTTTGTTTTAGATAGAGAAAAAGATTGTCATATTATATGCGATTTATTAAATAAAAATGAAATACCTCTTAGAGTTACACATAACGATACAAAGCTTAACAACATTTTGATAGATACTAAAACAAAAAAAGCTATATGTGTTATAGATTTAGACACAGTTATGCCAGGTACAGTTTTAAATGATTTTGGAGATTCTATAAGGTTTGGTGCAAGTACTGCTTTAGAAGATGAGAAAGATTTATCTAAAGTAGAATGTAGTATGGAGCTTTTTGAAGCATATACTAAAGGTTTTATAGAAGGAACAAAAGGTAAACTTACAGACAAAGAAAAAGAAATGCTACCTATGGGGTCTAAATTAATGACTTTAGAGTGTGGCATAAGGTTTCTAACAGATTATTTACAAGGAGATACATACTTTAAAATAAGTAGAGAAGGACATAATTTAGATAGAGCTAGAACACAGTTTAAACTTGTTTTGGATATGGAAAATAAATGGCAACAAATGATAGATATAACTAAAAAATATTCTTAATAATCAATTTTTTGAATACTTTATATTCAAAAACAGATATACCTATATATTTTTATTCCTAAAAATTAATACAAACACCTGTATATAATTTTTTCTTTAAAAATATAAGTTATATCTTAATTGATATTAATAAAAATAGCCCAATTATTATTTATATAATAATTGGGCTATTTTTGGTTAAAACTAAATTATAACTTATTATACTTTGTGTTTAAGAAAGATATTATTTATTTGACATAAAATTGATATTTTTATATAATATACCTAAAGATAGATATAGTCTATTTTTATAAAATAAAGATATAAATAGGAGGTAAAATATGAAAAAGGCACACATTATTTCACATAGTCATTGGGACAGAGAGTGGTATTTACCATATGAAAAACATCATATGTTATTAATAGAATTTTTTGATACATTAATAGATACATTGGAAAATGATAAGGATTATAAAAGTTTCCATTTAGATGGGCAAACTTTATTAATAGAAGACTACTTACAAGTTAGACCAGAAAATAAAGATAGGTTAAAAAAATTAATACAAGAAAAAAGAATACACGTTGGCCCTTGGTTTATTTTACAAGATGAGTTTTTAACAAGCAGTGAAGCAAATGTTAGAAATATGCAAATAGGACATCAATTAGCTAGAGAATACGGAGAGGTATGTAAAGTAGGATATTTTCCAGATTCCTTTGGTAATATGGGACAAGCACCTCAAATGCTTAAAAAAGCAGGGATAGACACAGCTGTTTTTGGTAGAGGTGTTAAGCCAACAGGATTTAACAATCAAGTTGGAGATAGCGATACTTATGAATCTCCATATTCTGAAATGTATTGGAAATCAGAAGATGGGTCATCTGTTTTAGGTATACTTTTTGCAAACTGGTATAGTAATGGTATACACGTTCCAACAGATGAGGAAGAAGCTAAAGAATATTGGGCTAAAAAATTAGAAGAGGCATCTAGGTATGCTAGTACATCTCATTTATTATTTATGAACGGTTGTGACCACCAACCAGTGCAAACAGATTTATCTAAAGCTATAGAAACAGCCAAAAAAGTATATCCAGATGTAGAGTTTATACACTCTAATTTTGAAGATTATATTAAAGCTTTAAATACAGAGCTAAGAGAAGATATGGCAACTATTACAGGGGAGCTTAGAAGCCAACAAACAAATGGTTGGTATACACTTGCAAATACTGCATCTTCTCGTATATATATAAAACAAATGAATGCTAAATGCCAAATGTTATTTGAAAAAGTAGCAGAGCCTTTAGCTACTATGGCTTATGCTAATGGCAAAGAATATCCACATCATTTATTTAAATATGGTTGGAAACTTTTAATGGAAAATCACCCACACGACAGTATTTGTGGTTGTAGCGTTGATGACGTTCATAGAGAAATGGTAACAAGATTTGAAAAGGCTGAAAATGTAGCCAAGCATATAATAGATGAAAGCCTTGCTTACTTAAAATCTAAAGTTAACACTAAAAATTTTGAAAATATAAGTAAAGATGCTATACCATTTATTGTTACAAATACAAGTGCTGACAAACGTTCTGGTGTTGTAGAAATAGATGTAGAAGTAGTTAAAAAATACTTTAAAGAAGGTTTCCCTGCTATAATTAAAGAGTTAAATGATATGGAATTACCTACTTATAAAGTTGTAAATGCTAATGGAGAAGAAGTAAATGCAAAAGTAGAGGTTATACCTAACTACTTTAACTATGATTTACCAAAAGATAAATTTAGGGACCCATATATTGCAAAAAGAGTTAAAGTAACTTTAGAAGTTACAGATATGAAATCATTTAGTTTTGAAAGTTTTGCACTTATACCTAACCAACAAAACAAACCTAGTAACCAATATATGGTTAAAGAAAATAATAAAATAGACACACCTTTCTATGAGGTAAACTTTAATGAAGATGGTAGCTTTAACCTTTTAGATAAAGCTAATAACAAAAATTGGAATAGCTTAGGTGTATTTGAAGATTGTGGCGATATAGGTAACGAATATATTTATTTTATGCCAGTGGGAGAAAAACCAATTACTACAAAAGGTGTAAATGCTAAAGTAGAAATAATAGAAAATGAGCCTTATAGAGTTGTTGTAGGCGTTACACATACAATGAAAGTTCCTAAAAAAGCTAATGAAACTTTAGATAAAGAAATACAAGACCTTGTAGAGTTTAAAAATAGAAAAGCTCAGAGGGTAGATGAGTTAATAGAACAAGTTATAACTGTGAAATATACATTTGAAAAATCAAATCCAGTTATTAAGGCAGTAGCTAACTTTAATAATCAAGCATTAGACCATAGAATAAGAGTTTTATTTGAAACTAACTTAGATACTCCACATCATTATGCAGATTCTATATTTGAAGTAGCAAAAAGAGATAATACACCAGATAAGGCTTGGGAAAATCCTTGCAATGCCCAACATCAACAAGCATTTATTAATGTTCATACAGATGAATGTGGATTAACTATTGCTAATAAAGGCTTAAATGAATATGAAATATTAAGAGATGGTAAAAATACTATTGCTGTTACTATCCATAGGGGTACAAGAGAGCTTGGTGACTGGGGTGTATTCTTAACACCAGAAGCACAATGTTTAGGGGAAAGACAAGTAGAATTTGCTATTATTCCTCATAGTAAAGATAAAGATGTTTATAAATCTTACAAATTAGCTTATCAGTACCAAATAGATTGGACTTATGCACAAACTTGTTTACAAGAAGGTACTCTTAATAGTGGGTATCAGTTATTAGATACAAGTCATTTAGAAGTAGCTAACTCTGCTCTTAAATTAAGCTATGATAGTAAATATATTGTTACTAGATGGTTTAACCTTGCAACAGATGATGCTAATTTACAAATAAATACAGATATGAATATTTTTGAATTAGATTTATTAGAAGAAAAAGAAATAAGACAATTAAGCAATGATATTAAACTTGGTAAAAAAGAAATAATTACTTTAGGGTTAAGAAAATAAAACTTATTAATATAATTAAAAAAGCTAATATACATAGTATATTAGCTTTTTTAATTATATTAAGATATTACCTATATTTTTAAAGTAAAAATTATATACGGGTTTTTGTATTAACTTTTATTGGTAAAATTAATAGGAATATCTGTTTTGAATACAAAGTATTCAAAAAATTGATTTATACAGCTTTTAGCTCATTTCTTTTATCTTTTATTCCTTTTAGGATAATTTCTCTAGCTTTTATAGCATCATCTTTTTTAAGGGCAGGTGTACCTTTTAAAGGATATTCTACGCCAATGCTCTCATATTTTACCTCGCCCATTTCGTGATAAGGTAAAACATCTAAAGCTTTAACATTTTTAAGCTCACCTATAAAAAGGCCTAGTTCATATAAATATTTTTCATTAAATGTATACCCGTCTACAACAACGTGTCTAACCCAAATAGGTTGGTTTTTATCGCTTAAATATTTAGCAAAATTTAAAACATTTGTATTAGGTAGAGAGCATAGTTTTTTATGTTCTTCATTATTTATATGCTTTAAATCTAAAAGGATTAAATCTGTAACAGATAAAAGTTTATCCATTTTTTCTATTATTTTTTCGTTACTTTGGTCAAAAACAATTCCTGAGGTATCTAAGCAAGTATGAATATTTTTGGCTTTAGCCTTTTCAAAAAGTTCAGTTACAAAATCAATTTGAAGAAGAGGCTCACCGCCTGTAACGGTAAGACCTCCATCTTTATAATAACTTTTTGTTAAATCATATTGAGCTAGTATTTCATCTGCAGTCATTTTTTTTGTACTTTTATTAACCTCCCAAGTATCAGGATTGTGGCAATAAAGACAACGTAGTGGGCAACCTTGTGTAAATACAACAAATCTAACACCAGGTCCATCTACTGTACCAAAGCTTTCTGTAGAGTGAATATAGCCTTCCATAATTACATCGCTTTATGGAATGTTCTGTTGATTACGTCGTCTTGTTGTTCTTTAGTAAGTTTGATAAAGTTTACAGCGTAACCAGAAACACGGATTGTTAATTGTGGATATTTTTCAGGATGAGCTTGAGCATCTAATAAAGTTTCTTTAGAGAAAACGTTTACGTTAAGGTGGTGTCCACCGTGCTCAGCATATCCATCTAACATTGCTACTAAATTATCTACTTGTTGACTATTTGACATAATAAAATCCTCCTAAATTATATAAAATTTTTATTAGTTGAGTGTAAACACTCAAAATTTAGCTATATATAAAATTTATTAGCTAACAAAATTAATATAAATGGGATATAATTTTAAAATTATATCTTACTTATTATATCCCATTTAATAATAAATACTTATTAAATAAAGTTAATAATTATTTATCTTCTTCTACACCTTCAAACAGAGTGGGTACTCTACAAGCCATATTGCCAGAACAACAATCTGAGCTATTGGCTATATCAACTTTTTTTGAATTAATATCATTGCCATTTACTTCAATATTCATATGGCCACCATCTTTAGTAATAAATTTATCAAGCATAGCAATTATATCATCAATTCTTTTATCATTATCCATAATAACACCTTCTAGGCTAATTATTTATCAAGCTCTATATCTAAATCTCCAACAAATACTTGGTCTTCTTTACCAAGAGCACCAGGTATAATAGAGAATGTATTAGATATACCATCTTGAGCGTCCATAAATGGTAATTTTGCAACAGAAGCTAAACTTGCAACAGCACCGTGGCTATCACGACCGTGCATTGGGTTAGCACCAGGAGCAAAAGGTTCGCCAGCTTTTCTACCACAAGGAGTAGAACCAGTAGCTTTACCATAAACAACGTTTGATGTAATAGTTAAGATAGATGTAGTAGGGATACCTTCTCTATAAGTTTGGTTCATTCTTACATATTCCATAAATGTATGAACAAGCTCAACAGCAATACTATCTACTCTATCATCATTGTTACCATATTTAGGGAAATCACCTTCAACTTCGTAGTCAACAGCAATACCATTTTCATCTCTAATAGCCTTAACTTTAGCATATTTTATAGCAGATAATGAGTCTGCCACAACTGAAAGACCAGCTATACCAGTTGCAAACCAACGTGTAACGTGTCTATCGTGTAATGCCATTTGAAGTCTTTCATAGCAGTATTTATCGTGCATATAATGAATAACATTTAATGTATTTACATAAACACTAGCAAGCCATTTCATCATATCTTTATATCTTGGCATAACTTCATCATATGTTAAATATTCGTCAGTAATAGGTCTAAATTTAGGACCAATTTGAGTTTTCTTAATTTCATCAACACCACCGTTGATAGCGTAAAGTAAACATTTAGCGAGGTTGGCACGAGCACCAAAGAATTGCATTTCTTTACCAACTCTCATAGAAGATACACAACAAGCGATGGCATAGTCATCACCGTGAGTAATCCTCATAAGGTCATCATTTTCATATTGGATAGAAGATGATGCGATAGAAGTTTTAGCACAGAATCTTTTAAAGCCTTCTGGTAATTTTACAGACCAAAGAACAGTTAAGTTTGGTTCTGGAGCAGTACCTAAGTTATTAAGAGTGTGTAAATATCTAAATGACATTTTTGTAACAAGAGGTCTACCATCTAAGCCAATACCAGCAATAGATTCTGTTACCCAAGTAGGGTCACCAGAGAATAATTGGTTATATTCTGGAGTACGAGCAAATTTAACAAGTCTTAATTTCATAATGAAATGGTCAACAAATTCTTGTATTTGCTCTTCAGTATATTTACCAGCTTTTAAATCTCTTTCTGCATATATATCAATAAATGTAGATGTACGGCCAAGAGACATAGCAGCACCGTTTTGTTCTTTAATAGCTGCTAAGTAAGCAAGGTACATCCATTGGATAGCTTCTTTAACATCACTTGCAGGTCTTGAAATATCAAAACCATATATTTCACCTAATTTTTTAAGTTCTCCAAGAGCTCTAATTTGTTCAGATAATTCTTCTCTATCACGAATAATATCTGCACACATTATAACACCAGTAGAACGTTTTTGAGCTTGTTTATCTTCGATAAGTCTATCTACACCGTATAAAGCAACTCTTCTGTAATCTCCAATGATACGGCCACGGCCATAAGCATCTGGAAGACCAGTAATGATTTTGCTTGAACGACAAGCTTTCATTTCGTCAGTGTAAGCATCAAAAACACCAGCATTATGAGTTTTTCTGTGAGTAGTGAAAAATTCGCTAATTTCTGGGTCTACAGTATATCCATAAGCAGCACAAGAGCTTTCAGCCATTCTTATACCACCATAAGGCTGTAAAGAACGTTTAAAAGGCTTTTCTGTTTGGAAACCAACAATAGTTTCTTTATCTTTATCTAAATAACCAGCATCGTGAGATGTTATAGTAGATACAACTTTTGTATCCATATCTAAAACACCACCAGCTTCACGCTCTTGCTTTGTAAGGTCCATAACTTGTGCCCAAAGCTCAGTAGTATTTTGAGTAGGACCAACTAAGAAGCTATCATCACCTTCATAAGGTGTGTAGTTTCTTTGGATAAAGTCTCTTACGTTAACTTCTTTTTGCCAGCTACCACCAACAAAATTATTCCATTCAGTGTTCATTAAGTATTCACCCCTAAATAACATATTAAATTAATTGGTAAAAGTATATTAAATTCATATTATATAATATATTTTTGTATAAATCAAGATATATATGTATTAATTTAGTTAAATTTTTTTTTGTTTTTCCATATTTTTTTTAAGCAAATTCAACAATATTTTTAAGGCTATATTTAAAGGATTATAAGAGATATATTTTATAGCTAATAGGCTTTATTATAACTATTTATTAACTTAAATATATAAAATATATGTAACAAAAATTTACATATTTAATACTATATTATTAGGACAAACAATGTCCTTAATAATATTAAAAGGAGAGTTTTTATGGGATTAAATATTTCTAATAAAGTAATAGATAAAAATACAATTGAGTGTGGAGAAGATTTTTTTGTAACACTTTCTTTATCTGCATCTCCAGATATTAAAAGCAACCCAGCAGATATTGTTTTAATGCTAGATAGGTCTAGCAGTATGGGAGGAGTACCATTAGAAGAGGCTAAATTAGGTGCAAAATCATTTATAGATATTATTGCAAAATCAACAGATGGAACACAAGGAGAAATAGGTAATTGTAGCAAAATAGGTATGGTAAGTTTTTCTACAATAGCTACAAAAGATTTGCCTCTTACAACTAGTGTTGCAGATTTAAACTTGGCTATTGATGCTTTAGGAGCTGGAGGTAATACAAACCACTCAGATGCCTTTAAAAAAGCTAGAGAATTGTTTGACCCACAGTCACAAAATAATAAAGTAATTGTTATGTTTACAGATGGAAATACAACAGTAGGGTCAGACCCAAGTTTAGAAGCAAAAGCTGCAAGAGATGAGGGAATCATTGTTTACTGTATAGGATTAGGCTCAGATATAGATGCAGATGCATTAAATGATTGGGCAACAGACCCAGATAGTACTCACGTTAGTATTGCTCCAAACCCAGAAGATTTAAAACAAATATTTGAAAACCTTGCAGTAAATATATCTAAGCCAGGTGCTACCAATATTGTTATAGAAGAATTTTTAAATGAAGAATTTAATATAGTAGAAGTTTTATCGCCTACTAGTGGAAATGCTACTTTAATAAATAATAATGTATTAAAATGGACAATACCAGAGCTTGGTAAAACATCTAATGAAGGTACATCTTTAAAATTTAGAGTAGAATATGTAGGAAATTCATCAGGCGTTTTTCCAGTTAATAAAACGATACAATATACAGATAATGAGGGTAATATTGCTAATTTTGCAAATCCAGAAATAACTATAAACTGTACACAAGTAATACCTGTAAATCCTTGCCCTACACCTAGAAATATAACTTTTAATGGTTGTCAGGAATATATAGAATATGATTTAGGTAATTATACATTAAGCGATTTAGGCCGTATATTAGAGCTTAGCTTAACTATTAAAAATATTTGTCCAAATAAAAGGGTTGCAGTAGCTATTACTTTAAATGAGGTAGATGACCAAGGCTTAGAAACTAAGCGAGGAATGAAAGTGATACGCGTACCAGCACATAGTAGCATTGTATGTGAAGATGTAAAGCTTACTAATATTAAATTTGTTTTACCAGAAGAAAATGGACAATTGGGTAAAAGAAAATTTGTAGCAAGTGTTATTTTAAATTATATAGACAATAACCAAGCTTGCTAATAAAAATCTTTATTTAAGTATATATCTTACCAATAAATGTAAAAAAATGTAGAAAAATGTATAATATTGACATATAGATAAAAATATATTAATATATAGTAAACAAAGAAGTGGTAAAATATTTGATTATAAATAGCTTAGGAGGGTTAAAATGAAATCTACGGGGATTGTTAGACAATTAGATGAACTTGGAAGAATAGTACTGCCAAAAGAATTGAGAGAAAATTTTAATTTAGGATATAAAGACGCTTTAGAAATTTTTGTAGAAGACGATAAAGTTATACTTAGAAAATATCAGCCAGGAGATATTTTTGATAATAATATGGCAGATTTACTAGAATATAAAGGAAAAAAAGTTTCAATAGAAACAATTAAAAATTTAGTAGAAATAGCAAAAGAGTCGGGATATAAAGTATAGGTTATAGTTTAAATAAAAGAATAAAAAATAGTAGGTTATGTTAATATAACCTACTATTTTTTATTCTTTTATAGTATAAATTGTAATATAAAAAGCAAATAATAATACCCATTAAAAATCCACCTATATGGCCAGCGTTGTCTATATTAGGGATTGGAAAGCTAATCAATATACTAACTATTGAAAATATCGCAATAGTATAATAATCTAAACCATCAAGTGTAATTTTTTCTTTAGTACTAAAATATAGTATAGCACTTTCTATTGCAAATATAGCCCCACTAGCCCCAACGGAGTAATTTTTTGTAAATATTGTACTAAAAATACCACTAAAAAGCCCACCTAGTATAAATGTTAATAAAAAGATTGTTTTACCCAGGTATTTTTCCATTCTTGTTCCAAATATATATAAGCTTAAAATATTAGATATTAAATGTGTTAAATCTGAATGTATAAATAAAAAGGTTATAAGCCTATAATATTCTTTATCTTTTAAAATACTAGGTGATACACCATATTTATATATAATATAATCTCTATTAAAAATAGTAGATATACCTATAACAATATGTATAAGAGTGATGACAAAAACTAGAGCATATGTAAAATATGTATTTTTTGATAAGATATACTTTTTATTTTTACATTTTATATTTTTTACATTATTGTCTATAGAAAGATTTATATATTTTTCTATGTTTAAAAGTTTTGTAGGTTGGTTAGATTTTATTATTAATTTTTTAGTTATTAAATTTACCCCCCATACAATGTTTATAACTTTATTATCCAGATTTAGCTCACAATTTAAATAATCTAAATCATCGTTTAAAAAATGTTCGCCTACTAAGATTTTTACTAAGAAAATTTTATTTAAGTTAAATCTTTTTAGTAAATAGTTAGCATTTTGTTCTATAACACTAAATATATCTGTATATTTAGGAGTATCATTTAACATAGGTATAATTAAATATCCATTAGTACCTATATTTTTAAAGTAAATATCATTATTTGACGTTTTGTTTTCTATTTTAAAAAAGTCATTATTTAATAAATACTTATCAAAGTTTGATAAAAAAATTAAATTCATTATTAGTACCTCATAAAGTTTTTCTTATGTTTTGTATTTTATAATAATATTTGTAATATGTAAAGGCAAATTATTCCTGGTATACCTAAAATACCAGAGAAAATGCCTGTAAATAGGTTTATATTTACATAAACACCAGTTGATTTTAGCATAATATTAGCGATAAAAATAATAGTTATAGATAGTAGTGTACTAAACAAACATTTTAATAAAGATTTATTAGAAAGTAATAAAGTAATAAAAAGTAGACCTAATATTATATAAATAAAATTATCTGATGACATAATAACCTCCTATGAAGCAGGGAATTTTTGTAGTATTTGAGGAAAATTTATAACAATTTCTTTTTTCTTACTAAGCTTTAAAAAGTAATCGTATCTTTTTTGTAATGATATTATTTCATATATAATACTATCTATTAATGTATCATCACTTGTAAAGTTTAGGCACATTTCTGCATATTCTAGTTTAATTTTAATATCTTGTAAAAAATATATAATTTCTGTAGCTTCGCTATCTAAAGCATTTGTTGTTTTTAATAGATTTTTTCCTTTTTTTAATAATAACAAACTTTCCATTTATTTACCTCCATAATATTTATATTAATACGATGACTTTAATAATATTAATATAGTCAAAATTTTACTTTTTTATTCTAAAAAATAGTAATTAGTTGACTAAAAAATATTAATAATATAAAATATATACATATGTACTCTTAGCTTAAAAGGATAGAGCTTTTGGCTCCGGACCAAAGGGTATGGGTTCGATTCCCATAGAGTGCATTTTAATAAATAAATGTTAGATGTTTATATTAAATAAATGGAAAAAATTATCCTAAATATATAATGTATATATTGACAAAAAATTACTGATAATAATTATTAAAAATTGTTAAAATTTATTTAATAATGGTTATTGTATAATTACTTGTAATATAGTATAATATTGTCATATATGTACAAAATAATTGTTTTTGGAGGAAATTATTATGGAAAAAATAGTTGTAGTTGGTGCTAACCACGCTGGAACAGCTTGTATAAATACAATACTTGATAACTATAAAGATAAAGAGGTAGTAGTATTTGATGCTAACAACAACATAAGCTTTTTAGGTTGTGGTATGGCTCTTTGGATTGGTAAACAAATAGCTGGTGCAGAAGGATTATTCTATTCTAATAAAGAAATATTAACTGGAAAAGGCGCTAAAATCTATATGGAAACAAAAGTTGACTGTATAGATTATGATAACAAAAAAATATGTGCAACAGATAAAGATGGTAATAAAATAGAAGAAACTTACGATAAAGTTATTTTAGCTACTGGTTCTTTACCTATTACACCAAGAATTGAAGGTATGGAGCTTGAAAATGTACAATTTGTTAAATTATACCAAAATGCTGCTGAAGTTATAGAAAAATTAAAAGATGATAGCATCAAACACGTTACTGTTGTTGGTGCTGGTTACATTGGTGTTGAACTTGCAGAGGCGTTTAAAAGAAATGGTAGAGAAATCACAATGATAGATTGTGCAGACACTTGTCTTTCTGGATACTATGACAGAGATTTTACTGAAATGATGACAGAAAACTTAAAACAAAACGGTGTGCAAGTTGTATTTAACGAAATGGTTAGTAAAATTGTAGGTAACGGTAAAGTAGAAGCTATTGTTACAGACAAAAATGAATATAAAACAGATATGGTTGTTCTTTGTATTGGGTTTAGACCAAACAATGAACTTGGTAAAGATTCTTTAGAATTATTTAGAAACGGTGCATACATTGTTAACAAAAGACAAGAAACTAGCATAAAAGATGTATATGCAATAGGTGATTGTGCTACTGTATACGACAACTCTATCAAAGATACAAACTATATAGCACTTGCTACAAATGCAGTACGTTCTGGTGTTGTAGCAGCTCATAATGCTTGTGGTACAGACATTCAAAGTATTGGTGTACAAGGTTCTAATGGTATAAGCATTTGGGGACTTAATATGGTATCTACTGGTCTTACTTTAGAAAAAGCTAAAGCTAATGGATACGATGCTATTACAACAGAATTTGAAGATTTACAAAAACCAGCATTTATTGAACATAAAAATGAAAAAGTAAAATTAAGAATTGTTTATGATAAAAATACAAGAGTTATTTTAGGTGCTCAAATGGCTTCTAGAGAAGATATTTCTATGGGTATCCATATGTTCTCTTTAGCTATCCAAGAAGGAGTTACTATTGATAAATTAAAATTATTAGATATTTTCTTCTTACCACACTTCAACCAACCTTATAACTATATAACTATGGCTGCTTTAACAGCTAAATAAAAAATTTTATTTAAAAATAAACTAGTAGTATAAAAATATTACTAGTTTATTTTTTTGTATTATAAAATAATTATAAAAATATAATAAATTTATAATTTTGTAGATAATATTATAAAAGATTTTAGTAATAAATAAATAAAATTATTAAAAAAACAAAATATAAGTTTTTACTTATAATACGAGTTGTAACTTTAAAATAAACTATTTAAAAGATAAAATATAGATATAATATTTGTTAAATGATGCTTAATAGAAAGGATTTGATTAAAATTAAAACTATACTTCAAAAGACAAAACATATACCTTTACCTATTGTGCCTTGTATGTTAGGTGCTTGTACTTTATCTAATATATACAATGGTTTAGGCTTTAGTTTTATAAGGCACTTAAATACATTTTTTGCTATAATAGTAGTAGTATCTTATATAGTAAAAATTATATTACACCCAAGTGTTGTAAAAGAAGAATATAAAAATCCAGTTACTTGTAGTTTGTATCCTGGTATATGTATGGTAGCAATGGTTATAGGGGCATACTTTTATGATTATTTTAATACTTTTGGTAAAATAATATGGGTAATTGCTATTATTTTTCATTCTATTCATATTTTTGTATTTACTTATTTACATTTTATAAAATCTCGTGATATAAATACATTTTTACCAACGTGGTTTGTTACTTATAACGGTATAATGGTTAGTAGTGTAGTGGGTGCTAGTATGAATGCAGATAAATTTTTAACATTTATTGTTTATTATGGAATATGTATTTATTTTTTAATACTACCTTTTATGATTTGGCGTCTTCTAAAGTTTGAAATAAAAGATACAATGCAACACGGGACAGCTATACTTTTAGGTCCTTGTAGTCTTTGCATAGTATCTTATATTAACATAATAAAAAATCCTAATATGATTTTAGTTTGGGTTTTATATATTTGTGTATTGTTATCTCTAGTTTATGTTTTAGTTATGTTGCCTAAGTTTTTTTCTTATGCTTTTACACCTGCTTTTGCAGGGCTTACTTTCCCAATGGCAATAGGTACGGTGGCTACACAAAAAATGATAGGATATTTAAATAGTACAGGGTATGAAAATATAGCTAATATATTTAAACAACTAGAGGGTATACAAATATATGTTACTACTGCAATTATTGGCTTTGTACTTTTTAATTTTGCTAGACTTTTAAGACTACATTTTGAAAAAATATAATTTTTATGTAGTGTAATTTGTAAAACTAAAAATTTATAAATATAATGTTAAATATAGCCTATGCTTTACACTTTAGAATAATATTATTTATGTAATAATAAAATGCTTGACAACATTTACTAATATGTTATAATTATTTATATTTTAAATACTATGAAAGCGAAAGTATATATTATGGTTCTTTTAGAGAGAAGATGCCTTGGCTGTAAGCATCTTTAAGATAAAGTAATATAGAAGTTCACGCTGGAGTATATCTTTTGAACGGTTTTTCTTATTAGGGAGATACGGCTAAGGCACGTTAAGTCTAAGAGTGTGCAAATATTTTTGCAAATTTGGGTGGTACCGCGGAAAAAAGCTTTCGTCCCTTTTGGGACGGGAGCTTTTTTATGATTAAGGTATTATTTATATTTTAAGCTAAAATTATATACTTGTTTATGTATTAATTTTTGCTAATTGTGTATTTAAAAATTGATTTTAAAATTTTGAAAGGAGTAAAAAAATGAAAGAAAAATTATCACAAATTAAAGAAGTAACAATAGAAAAACTTAATAAAACAAGTGATTTAAAATTATTAGAAGAAATAAGGGTAGAAATACTTGGTAAAAAAGGCGAGCTTACAAATATATTAAAAGGTATGGGCTCTTTATCTTCAGAGGAGCGACCTATAATAGGGCAGCTTGCTAATGATGTAAGAACATCTATTGAAGAAAAGATAGATAATATTAAAAAATCTTTATTAGCTAAACAGCAAGAAATTAAACTAAAGGCTGAAAAAATTGATGTTACAATGCCAGCAAAAACTAAAAAAATAGGTAATAAGCACCCTATGACAAAGGTTATAGATGACATTAAAAATATATTTATAGGTATGGGATATGAAATAGCAGAAGGTCCAGAGGTAGAAACAGCTTATTATAATTTTGAGGCTTTAAATATACCTAAAAATCACCCTGCAAGAGATGAACAAGATACTTTTTATGTAAATGGTATTGGAGATTTTGTTCTTAGAACACAAACATCGCCTGTACAAGTTCGTGCTATGGAAAGCAAAGATATGCCTATAAAAATAATTGCTCCAGGTAGAGTTTATCGTTCAGATGAGGTAGATGCTACACATTCTCCTGTTTTTCATCAATTAGAGGGGCTTGTTATAGATAAAAATATAACAATGGGAGATTTAAAAGGTGCTTTAACTGTATTTGCAAAAGAGCTTTTAGGAGAAGATACAAAAGTAAGATTTAGGCCACATCATTTTCCATTTACAGAGCCTAGTGCAGAAATGGACGCATCTTGTTTTGCTTGTGGAGGTTCTGGTTGTAGAGTATGTAAAAACAGTGGTTGGATAGAGCTTTTAGGCTGTGGTATGGTACACCCTAAGGTGCTTGAAATGGCAGGGATAGACCCTAAAGAATACAGTGGCTTTGCCTTTGGTATGGGGCTTGAAAGGGTAACTATGCAAAAATATGCAATTACAGATTTAAGGTTACTTTTTGAAAATGATATTAAATTTTTAGAGCAGTTTTAATATAGGAGGGATATAAAAATGAATTTGCCAATGTCTTGGATTAAAGATTATGTTGATATAGATTGTGATGTAAACACATTTTGTGATGAAATGACTTTATCTGGTTCTAAAGTAGAAAGTGTAGAAAATAAAGGTAAAGATATAACAAAAGTTGTTGTAGCTAAAGTTTTAGAAATAGAAAAACACCCAGATGCAGATAAGCTAGTGGTTGTAAAAGCAGATATAGGGCAAGGTGAACCAATACAAATAGTAACAGGTGCTACAAACCTTTTTGTAGGAGCATATGTACCAGCAGCTTTAGATGGTGCTACACTTTCACAGGGGTTAAAAATTAAGAAAAGCAAGCTAAGAGGGGTAGAATCTAACGGTATGTTTTGTTCTGTTGAGGAGCTAGGGTATACAAGAAACGATTATCCAGAAGCACCAGAGCACGGTATATATATATTTGATAAGGAATATCCTCTTGGTAGCTGTGTTAAAGAAATTTTACAAATAGAAGAAGATGTTGTAGAGTTTGAGATTACATCTAATAGGCCAGATTGTTTTAGTATAACAGGGCTTGCAAGAGAGGCAGCAGCAACATTTAGAAAACCTTTTAATATGCCTAAAATAGAGGTTGTAGAAGAAGAAAAATCTATGGATAATATGATAGATGTAGAAATTAAAAATTATGATATTTGCCATAGATATACTTGTCGTATTATAGAAGATGTAAAAATAGAGCCATCTCCACAATGGCTTAGACATAGACTTACATCAGCAGGTATACGCCCAATAAACAATATAGTAGATATAACAAATTATGTTATGCTTGAGCTTGGCCAACCTATGCACGCATACAATTATGATAAGATAGAAGGTAAAAAACTTATAGTTAGAGATGCTAATAAAGGGGAAAAACTTGTTACATTAGATGGAGTAGAAAGAGAGTTTGATGAAAGCGTGCTTGTTATACAAGATGAAAACAAGGTAATAGACCTTGCAGGTATAATAGGTGGAGAAAACTCTATGGTTACAGAAGATACTAAAACTATACTTTTAGAATCTGCTAATTTTAACGGAACTCATATAAGACTTACTGCTAAAAAGTTAGGACTTAGAACAGATGCATCTAGTAAATATGAAAAAGGGTTAGACCCTAATTTATCAATATTAGCGTTAGATAGAGCTTGCCAGTTGATAAATATGCTAAAATGTGGAAAAGTTTTAAAAGGATATTTAGATTTTTATCCAGAAAAAAGAGAAAGCTGGACTGTACCTTATAATAGCGATAGAATAAATAAACTTTTAGGAACAAATCTTTCTGAAAAAGAGATTATAGATATACTTGCTTTAGTTGAGATAGAGGCAGATGGAAAAACTGCTAAAATACCTACTTTTAGACCAGATTTAGAAACAGAGGCAGATATTGCAGAAGAAGTTGCAAGATTTTATGGATATAACAACATACAGGCAACTTTATCAACAGGTACACCAACAGTAGGCAAAAAGACTTACAAACAATCTATAATAGAAAAAATAACAAATACTATGGTTTCTTGTGGACTTAGAGAGGCTTTAACTTATTCTTTTGAAAGCCCTAAAGTTTTTGAAAAACTTAATATAGATAAAGACAGTTATCTTAGAAAAACTGTTTCTATATCAAATCCACTTGGCGAAGATTTTAGCATAATGAGAACTTCAACTTTAAATGGTATGCTTACATCTATATCTACAAACTATAATAGAAGAAATAAAGAGGCACATTTATTTGAAATAGGTAAAATATATTTACCAAAAGAGCTTCCACTTAAAGAATTACCAAAAGAGAGAGAAGTTTTGACTATTGCTATGTATGGAAATGTAGATTTTTATGATGCAAAAGGTATATTTGAAAATGTTTTTAATGAGTTAGGTATGGTAGAAAAGGTGGAATATAACCCATTAGAAACTTTAACGTATATGCACCCAGGAAGAACGGCTATTATAACAGATGAAAAAAATGAAGAGATAGGCTATGTAGGAGAGATACACCCACAAATAGCATCTAATTATGATATAGAAACTAAAGTTTACTTTGGAGTTTTATATATAGATAAGCTAATAGAACTTGCAAATTTTGATATAAATTATAAGCCTTTACCAAAATTCCCAACTATGCAAAGAGATATTGCTATGCTTGTTAAAGATGAGATAAATGTAAAAGAGATAGAAAAAATAATAAAAGCTAAAGGTGGTAAACTTTTAGAAAGTGTTAACCTATTTGATGTTTATAAAGGTGAGCAAATAGAAAAAGGTTATAAATCGGTAGCTTATAGCATTTTATTTAGGTCTAACGAAAAAACTTTAACAGATGAAGAAGTTAATTCTCCTATGAAAAAAATATTAAAAGAGTTAGAAGAAAAATTGCAAGCACAGCTTAGAGATAAATAATATTTATGTATACAACTTGAAATTAATATAATTTTATATATAAATATGGGAAAGTTTTATACTTAAATATTGTAAATTATGTAGATATTATTGTAATATAAAAATAAGATATGATAAAATCATATCTTATTTTTATATACTTATTTATAATTTTAAAAACCTATCTATTGTATAATCAAAAAATTTTTTATAAGCATCACAATAGTAGTTTATAGATAAATTTCCATTTAAAGAAATATCTCTATTACGTCTACACCCACCACGACATAAGTTTATCCATTTACATTTTTTACAAGCTTCTTCTACTTTTAATGAGGTTTCTATAAATTTTATACTTTCTATATTTTTATATATTTGTATAAAATCATCAGTTATAATATTTCCTATTTTATATTTGTCTAAAACATAAAAATCACAAGGATAAACGCTACCATCTGCCTCAACCACATTTTGTATGTTACAACTACCAGACATATCACAGGCTTCTGGAGGATAGCCTTTTAGCATACCTACAATATTTTCAAAATATCTATTGTATACAAAATTATTACTTGTTATATCTTTATACCATAAATCGAATAAATTACATAAAAAGTTTCCGTAAAGTTTTGGTGTTAAGGAGTAATCTTTAAGTTTAATATCATCTATATTATTTAAACAAGGTATGTATTGTTGGTATATTATGTCATTTTCTTTATAAAAATTATAAATTTTATTAATATTTTTAGCTACTTGTGATGTTATAACAGTTAAAACATTAAATTCTACATTATATTTTTTTAGAAGATTTATTCTATTTAATACAATATCGTATGTACCAATATCTTCTTTTGTTGTTCTATTGGTATCATTAGTTTCTTTTATACCATCTAAAGATATACCTACTAAAAAATTATTTTCATATAGAAATTTTGCCCATTCTTCATTTAAAAAATATCCATTTGTTTGGATATAATAAGATATTTTTAAATTTTTAGTATTATATTTTTTTACATACTCTACAAGTTTTTTATAAAAATTCAATCCTATTAGTGTAGGCTCTCCACCTTGAAACATAAAATTACAATGTGAAGATGAAAAAGAAAGAGCTTTTTTTACTAGTGTTTCTAGTGTGTTTAATGACATAAAACCATATGAAGATACTTCTCTTTTTTTTGAAATATCTTCATAAAAACAATATTTACATTTAAAATTACAATTACTAGAAGACGGCTTTATTAATAGATTTATAGGGTACATTTTTATCACCTTAATAAGTATTTATTTGTGTTGTTTTAATGTTTTCTTGTATAGATTTAAATATAAAATGTAAACACAGTAATATAAAGCCTATATATATAAAAATAGGCATAGGCATTAATATTAATTTTAAAATAAAAGGTAGAGTGTTAACATATACAGTAAGTTTAAATATTTCCAAAAAGCTAGACTTTAAATTGTAAAATCTTGCAATAGGACTAATAAATAAGGCAGATATAATAAGCCTAAATATATCTGATATTATAAAAGATATTATAAAAAATATAAAAGTTATACCTATTGAAATATAAATAAAAAGTTTTAAATTTGCTAAATCAGATTTTTCTGATATATTAAAAATTTTTATCATATCACTAATTTTTATATTTATATTTAAATGAGAAGATATAATATGTGTAGGTGTTACTTTTAATATAATATTATCTACATATTTTTTATCTTCATTTGTTATATAGTTGTTTTTTTCATTTGGGTCAAAAATAAAGGTAACGTCTAAAGGGGTATCCACCTTAGAGTATTCATCAAAAACTAATTTGTTATCTTTTGTTGTAAAATCAGGTATATAGTTTTTTACAAAATTATCAAATCCTTTAGATTCTGTATAAGATGTTATAAAAGGAAAAGAAGTGTATGTAAAATTTGATAAAAATATAAAAAATAGAGCATAAAAAATAACTTTTGCAAGGTTTGTTTTTAAAAGCTCAGGGTATTTATCAAATCGTAATATGGCGTATTTTACTTGTTTTAAAATATACATTTTTTCACCTCAAGATTATAAATTAAACTTAATTATACCATATTTAATATTTTAAATCAACTTTTTATATTTATACATTTTATTTAATTAGTAAAATATTTTAGTATTTTAACAAAATATACAAATATAAATTTTATAAAAACTATTTTATTTTTCATATTTTTACGATATAATATATGTAATGTCTAAAAATAACTAAAAATTAATAAATATATACTTAGGAGGGTAAATAAATGACAAAAATAATGGCAAAATTTTTGCTTGTTGTTATGGTATTAAATGCTACCTTAGCAAATTTTACATTTAGTGTTTTTGCTGCTAATAAGGCAAATTCTAGAGTAGATAATGAAAAGTTTAGTTGGTATAAAGAAAATACCTTAGATAATGAGCTAAATATGACAACTGGTAAATTAGATGAAATTCTTTTAGAATGGGATATGGGAAAAAATGGTACATACAAGTTAGAATTTCCTATTGCTGATGGGCAAGAAATATCATTTGAGGTAGATAAAAAAGGTAATGATGAAGCAGAAGTTTCTTATAAAGTTAATGGAAAAAATGATATAAATAATAAAAATTCATTAAAAATACACAAAACTAATGTAGGATATGTAGAGGCTAATAGTAGTGTTCTTAATTCTAATATCGTATTTAAGGAGGTTTTTAATGCTAGCGGAAAACCTAAATCTGTTGATTTTATATTAAAATCTAAAGGTGCTGGTGTTGCCTTTCAATACCAAGGGTATGAAGTAAAATTTATATGGACAGAAGATAATAAAATGAGATTTGTTACAAATCAGGCAACTTTAGGTAATATATATCCTTTTAAATTGGCTACTCCTGATAATACTAGTATTACTAAAAATATATTTTTAGGTATTAGTGGTACAAAAATAACACCTTTTGCTAATGCAAATGATAATAATAATGCAGAAGGTAAAAATGTAATAGACCAAACAAAAAGACCTATTACAGAATATCCAGGTGATGATGAGCTAGGTATGAAAATAGAGTTTGATTCACCAAAAGAATGGAATATTGCTAATAATAAAAAGTTTGAACATCTAAAGAATGGAAATACAACCAATAAAGATATTTCTGTTAGGTTTGACTTTGTATTTGAAGATAAAGGTTTTAAACTTTATATACCTAATATATATGCTGCTAACAAAGATGGTATAACTATTGATAATACCAAGCCTATGGATACTCATAAAATTAAAGTAGTGAGCTATACATATGACACCGCTACTGGTAAATGTAGTTTAGTTTTAAAAAATAATAAACAAGGTACCGATAATAAGCTAAAACCTTTAGAGCCTAGCATTATATATGATAAGGTATCTGTAGAGGCAGCAAGGCAAAATGGTAAGAGCGAATCATTTGAATTTAAAAATGTTATATTACCTTTAGGGGCAGCATATACACATTTAAAATATAAAGTTATAGCTAAAGGGCCATCAAGCTTTTATATAGAAATACAACCTTTTAAAAATAGAAATGGGTTTTATACTGTTTTTGATGGTACAAATGATAATAATTTAACTAAGGCTTTTACATATGAAGAAAAAAATAAGGGAGAAAGTACAATATCAATCCCTATAGATTTGAACATAGCAAATGCAAATGATAAGTATTTTAGGATAGATTTTACTTTTTATCCACCTGATAATGATAAAAAACAAATAACTTTAAAATCTCAAGTTTTACATTATCAAGCATTTGAACAAGATATACGTATTGGTGTTCCTAAAAATTTAGAAATACTAAATTCTAGTATAATTAAAGATGATAATGGAAAAGAAAATTTATTTTTAACTTTAAAATGGGATATAGCATCTAAGGAAACTTTAGATTATTTATTAAAAAATTATGATGATGCTAATAAATTAAAAATAACATATGATTTTTATAAAGGTGAAAAACCAGATGGTATAGATACCAAAAAGGGATTTATAGGTGTAGATTTAACATTTAATGAGAAAAATGATTTAACAAAGATATCACATCAATTATCTGACAAGTATAAAAATAAAAATTTAGAACTTCTTAATGCAAAAACAGTAATAAATCCAAGAGATTCTATAGTTAGTGCAGAGGCAAAATTTAAAATACCTGTTGCAGATAAAAATAATAATACAAATCAGACTGATGCAATTTTGTTTTATCCTAATACATATTTTATAGCAACTGAAGGTACTTATAAAATAACTTTTAAAAATGTAAAACCGCCTAAAGAAGAAACATTTAAAACAGGTGTATCTTTACCTACAAATCTTACTTTAGATGGTGTAGAGATGATTCCAGTACCAGAACCACAAAATTTAAAAGTTTTAAAAGAAACTATAACTAAACATAATTTCTCTATTCAATATGATACATTAAAATATGAAAACGAAGGAGATTTACTGTATAAATATAATGAAATTATGTTAAAAACCATAGATAGAATGCTTACAAAAAATTCTATAAGTTATGATTTTTATATTACACAAGATAAAGATTTATTTGATGAACTTTTAAAGCTAAAAAAAGATGAGGAAATACCAGATAGTATAAAATCTAAAATAGAAGACTTAAATGTAACAGGACCTATGACCGCTGATGGATTAGATGTTGATTTTAAAACTGATAATAAAATAAATACTTTAAGGACAAAAGGTATTGTTAAAATAAGCGGTATAAACCAAGATATAAACCTACCTAACCAAAAAATAAATTTTAAAGGGTTAGATGAGAACGAAACATATTATGTTATAGGTAAAACTATTATTACGCCTTATAAAAAAGAGAATGGTGTAGATACTCCATTAGATAAGAGTAAAGATTATTCTAAATTTTCAAATATAGTTACAGCTACTACAATAAATCCACAAAATCCATCTGAAAATGAAAAAGTGCCACCAGCACCTACTAGATTTGAAGCAAAAGATGTAACATTAAATTCTGTAAATTTAGTTTGGGATAGAGTAAAAGACAATTTACCAGAAGCACAGCAGGCTAAATCTAGGTTAGAATACCAGTTTATTAAAACAAAAGGAGAACAATTACCAGATTCTTTCTTAAAATCTAAGTATAGTTTTGAAAAAACTTGGGAAAGTGAATATTTAAAAGATGTAAAAAATAAAGATGGGTTAAAAACAGACCAAAAAAAATTGTATGAATTTGACAAAGAAGCTAAACAATTTTCTAAAGAAGAAGCACCTAAAGAAAGGTATGAATACGTTAGTTGGGAGGGTACAGAAGGTAATATAAAAGATAAAACTCTAGTGCCTAATCAAATATATTTTTACTATATAAGAACTGTTAGAATAGATGAAACAAATAATGAAGTTTATTCTATTTGGGTGCCACTTACGTTTACAACACAAAATACAAAAGGGCCTACTAACCTTAGGGTAGAGCCTAAAGCAGAATTTAACAGAAAAAGTGAAGTTGTTATAAGCTTTGATATACCAAAAATGGAACCAAGTCTTATTGGTACAGAGTATGATTTACAGTATTCTTTAAGAGAAGATTTAGGAGATTGGAGCGAAGATGTAACAATGCCTAAAGATAAACTTTTATTTAAAGATAATGATGACGGCAAGACTACAAAAATAATATATAAAATAACAGGCCTAAAATCTGGTACTATGTATACTATAAGAGTTAGAATGGTTAATAAGCCTTTAAATGCACCATCTATTTATTCTAATGAGGTGGAGCACAGAACAGATTCTGATAATAATGACAATGATTACGACCAAAATGTAAACAATTGGGAAACTAATTTTAAAGACTTAATTGAAGAAATAAAAAATCAATCATACTGGTTTGGGAAAGATACAAGCTCTAACACATTAGTGTATTATAGACCACAATATTTTGATAAAATAATATCATCTAGTAACAATAGCATTATAGAACTTGCAAATGGTAAAGGGGGTAGCTATAAAGAGTACTACTTACCTGCCAGTGCAGTTATATTAGCTTTTGAACAAAATAAAGGCTTTAAAATATCACACAACGGTGCAGATGTAATCTTTAGTGCAAAAACTATAAACCCTTATGATAATGATGTTATAAAAGAAATTGCCACAGAAATTAGCTCTAAAGATAGTGATATAAAGGACTATTTTGTTAAAATATCTGTCGATTTTAAAAATGTTAAGTATGTAGTAAATGGCTCCGATAGTATGGGACCTTCTGCTTTAATTCAAGTAAGCGTAATAGGTACTAAAAAACCTATAATAGATTATGACCAACAAATGCTAAATTACATAAATGAACTTTTGCAAACAAAAGAGTTTTCTAAAGAAGTTAAAAATAAAATAGGAAAGCTTATTAAAGATAAAACAGATAACAAAATAATGGTTCAAGAGATTGGAAAAATAGTAGATAGTTTTAAAGTAAAATTTGGTGAAAAATTAACTAAAGAGATAAACTATTTATCAAGAAAAACATTACCTATACAATATTTAACAGGAGATATTATTTTTACCTATACATTGCCACTTGATATAGCCATTGGCGGATATAAAAAATCTCAAGGTGGTTGGGTAAGTGTAGACGTTAGAGATTATTTAGGTAAAAAGGCTATTCATACTAAAGAAACAGGAGAATATATATTTGCTGGTAGAAAAATTGTTATAAATGGAACAGGAAATTTACCTAATGGAGATAAAATTAATACTATTGTTGTTAAATATGGATTAGATGACTTTTTAGGTAAAGATGGAAATATTAACCTAAGAGCTCCTATGACAAGAAGAGCTATTATAGGCTCTTTATCAAGAGTTGCAGGTGCTAGCAAAACACAAGACCCTACACAATTCTTTAAAACAAAAGGTATTATTTTAACTACTAGAAATATGGATAGCAATATTACATCAGAAGAAGCCGTTTATCTTACAATGAAAGTGTATGAAATGAGAAGTGGTAAAAAGATAGAAAGTATAAAAATTAGAAATTATAATTTAACTAGTAACATAAAAAATATAAATAAAAATTACAAAAAATCTATACAAGTAGCATTTGAAACAGGAATTTATAATAATCCAAATATGAATGCAAGAGGTACTATTACAGTACAAGAGTTTTTACAAAGTCTTGTTAATATGTCTACTATGATAGGTATTTAGGAGGTTTACTCTATGAGAGCTAATCTAATAAAAAGATATATTAGCTTTTTAATGAGTGTTGTTATGCTTATTGGCGTTATGCCTTTAAGCATAATGGCATCACCACAGAAAAATGTTAATATAACAAATATAGTGTCGGAGGATAATAAAGTTGCTCCTGCATATTCTTTTAAAATAGACTGGACTAACCCAGCTAATTGGGAATTGGGAACGGGTGAAAATCCACCTACAAAGGCTAAAATAAAAAGAACAAATGTTTCTTTAAATGATAGTAGTATACATAAAGCAGAAGAAGCAGATGTAGATAAAAAAACGGTTACTGTAAACGAAGACAAACTTGAATATGGTAGTATATATGAATATGAAATATTACCGTATCATACTCACAAGAAAGATGATGGTACTACGCAAAATATTTACCCACCATATACACCAGAAGGTTCTGCTCTTTTTATGACAGATATAAGAGTAAATGCAAAAGGGTATGTGTATGACAGTAAAAAAGGGGCTTTAGAGGTTACATTTGATAATCCTACTTATAAAGGGAAAGATGTTTTTACTGGATACAATATTTATTATCAAGACGGTTCTAACCCTACACAGTTTAACAATAATGTACAAGTGGATATTAAAAGTCCTGAACTAATAAGAAGTAAAGACCCAAATACAGGTGTAGATAGGATTACATACACAATAGTAAGTGAAAAAATTACACCATCTACTATTTATTCTGTTAAAGTAGAGCCTATATATAATGGACAAGAAATAAGAACATCAACAATACCAAGAGTAATGATAGATAATAAATCTAGAATAATTGGTTTTAATAAAAAGAATAAGTACATAGTAAATAATGCGTATGTTTCAATACCTTTGTATATATACCAAGATGGAAAAGACCATCTTTTGTTAGAATGGATAGGTGTAGAAAATTTAATATCAAAACCTGGTGTAAAAATTAATAAAATAGAGATTTTATCTGGACCTACAAAAGACCAAATAAATAATGTTTTAGGGACAATATATGGAGATTCGGCTAAAAATATAAATTACTTAAGGATATCAAAACCGTCTACTCTTACCTATTATAAAATTAAAGTTTGTCTAGTAAACGATAAAAACACAGACAATACTTGTGACACTGTAGTAGAATCAGATGTAAATTGGTATGACCCATCTATAGTAAATGTTACACCAAATAAACCTGTTATTTATCCAGAATACATTTTGGAAAATAATTCTCCTATTATAGATTTATATTGGGATACATTTACAAGACCTGCTTATAATGAAGAAGAAAAGCCTTTAGAAGATGAAACTGGTTTTTTTGTAGATACTAATGTTGTATATGATGTATGGGTAACTGATAATTTGAAAAATTTAGACAAAGTATCTTTACCTAAAATTATGGATAGAGTTTCTGCAAAAGAACTAGAAATAACTACAATACCAAATGTTAAGAATAAAGTTTTTCATAATAAAATAACAGAGTATGTAACAACTTCTATTGACGGTAGCTTTATTAAAAAACCGATAGATGAAAATAAGGTTTACTACATAAAGATAATTGCAAGAAAGCCTATATCGGAAGAAAGCGATTTATCTTCTATGCCTGCTATTAGTCAAATATATGTTCCACCTATGGGAGATATATCAACTCCAAAATCATTATCTAAGCCACCTTTAAGGGTTAAAAAAGATGAAAATGGTAATGATGTAATAACTAAAAATGAAATTACTATACAATGGAACACAAAATGGCTAGAAGTATATGACGTAGATACAGAAACTTGGTATTCTAGTGCAGCTATTAATAAAGATGGAAAACTTGTATATGGCAAGGATATAAAAGATACAGATAAGATAATAGAGTTTTATGATAAGGAAACAATAGAAGATGCAAAAAAAGCTTTTTCAGATGCAGGTGCTAGTGTAGATAGTTTATTATTTAGAACTATGGATTTACATTCTAAAAATATAGAATATGAAATGATAGTTTTACCTTTTGATGAGATAGAACAAAGCGGTGGATATGAAAAATATATAGAAAACTTATTACAATCTAATAGTGATTTATGGAAAAAAATAGGGCCTACATTTACAGAAGAAAAATATGCAGAATATTTAATAAGTAATTTAAAAGAAAATACAATGTATGCTATTTTATTAAGACCTTATAGAATACTTACAGATGGTAGAAAAGATGCTTATCCTACATATATTTTGGCTACAACATTACCAGAAGATACTGAAATAGAAATAACGCCTGTTATACCTAGATTATATGAAGTGGGTAAAACAGATATATCTATAGAGGTAGAATGGGAAAAAACTTCTAATAAGGTAGTTTATGAGCTAGCAGTAGACGAAATAATGAAAGATGACCCTTCACAAGCTAGTAAAATTATTAGTAGTGAAGATATAAAAAACGGGTCAATACCTTATAATAAAGAAGATGGTAGGGAGTTTTTAAAATATAATATAAAACCACTCTTTCCAGACACAGGGTATTATATTTGGATTAGGGCTATTGTAGAGGGGACAGATAAAGCATCAGATTGGTCAACACCTATCTATGTAAAAACTAATCCTATATCAAAACCACAACCACCAAGTGGATTTGGCTTAGCATCAGAAAAAAGCGTTGCTACATACAATGCTAGTAATAAAAAGGAATATAAACCTATTACAGATAAATATTTAATTTTGGAATGGCTTAGAGACCCAGAAGATTATCTAGAAGACCCAAAAGCAGAGAATAAAGATACAGCAGAGCCTTTGCTAGACCCTAATATTAAAAAGACGTATATGGTAAAATTTAATGAGCTTATTGCAAATAGATACTATTATACAAGAGCTAAAACTAAAGTATATGTATCTAAAGGACAAGAAGGAGAAATAGAAAAACTTTATAGCTATATAGTAGAAATATCTATCAATAGTGATTTTAAAGATTCTATACAAATAGAAATACCAACTATAGAGCCTAAAGGTGATAGAGTTTTAACAGCAGAATCTGACTGGACAGACACTTATAAATATAGAACTAGCTTTTCTACAGACGGTACAGGAGATTATGACGGTAATATAATAGACGATTTATATCCATTACCTACGGAAGATTTTGAAATAGTATATGACCATATTACAAAAACATTAACTTATAGGCTTCGTTCTAACAAAACAGATTTAAATGGAAACGCAGATAACCTAGTAGACCAAAGATTTATAACTAAACTTATAAATAATAAAGTGTTTGACTATAACATAGACCTTACAAAGCATAAAGGGTATGAGATAAAAAATAGAAGAGTAGAGCTACCTTATTCTATAATATCGGCATTTGACCAAAGGAAAATATCCTTTAGTATAACAACTGGTGGAACAAGATTTAAGCTAAACCCAGCATTTTTAAATACTTCTGAGGTGAAAAAAGTTGGTAAATTAAGTACTAATGCAATGGTTACAATAGATATTATGCAAAATCCAGATAATTTACCAGTTTTAAACCATAACCAAATATATGCAACAACACCAGAATATATAAAAATTGGACTTAGTAACAACGGAGTGTATACACCACTTACATTTACAGGGTCTAATATGGACATAATGTTAAAGCTTAAAAATAGAAGCCTAACATTAGATACTAGCGTTGGTGCATATAGAAATATTAATAACAATGTTTGGGAAAGAATAGTATCTTCGTATAGTATCCAAACAGGTATACATACGGTTAAGACTAATAGATTGGGGAAATATACAACTATCTCTAATGGGGTAAATCAAACGAATATAAATGCTAATAATGATTTAAGCCTTATGACAAGTATTAATAGTAAAATAGTATTTACAGATTTAAATAATTTAAATATGAAAAGTCCTATATCTGTTGTACAGTTTAATAATATTGTTGCAGGTATAGCTAGTGATAAAAGAGAAATATCTATAAATGGTGGCTTATCAGATAAAGATTATCAATCATTACAACGCTCAGGTATGTTATTACAAGGTTCTGTTGTAGGGAGAGAAGCAGGTATTAATAGCTTAGTAAAACTTTATGAGATGAAGACAAAGGCTAAATATGAAGCTATAAGCAATATTAATACAACACCTTATAAAGATATAAAAAATGCTAATAAAGTATATCAGGCAAACCTTATAAAAGCAGGTGATATAGGATTTTATAAAGATAGTAAAAATGCTAACCCTAAAAATGTAATGACTATAGAAGAAATGTTTTATATGGTAGATATTATATTAGCAGATAGTGGATATTAAATAATAATTTAATATATAATAAAAAAGTAACCTATTTTAATGGGTTACTTTTTTATTATATCAATTAAGATATGACTTATATTTTTAGAGTAAAAATTATATACGGTTTTTTGTATTAATTTTTAAGAATAAAAATATATAGGAATATATGTTTTTGAATCAGAGTATGAAAAAAATTGATTATATCAATTAAGATATGACTTATATTTTTAGAGTAAAAATTATATACGGTTT
>NZ_CAUWHO010000019.1:0-35499 GCF_963558545.1 uncultured Tyzzerella sp.
TATAAGTATAATTTTAATGTTAAGAATATACTACCTGTATTATACCCACACTTATTAGATTTAGTAATAGAAGTAGATTAAAGTTAAAAACAGAAATATAATTTATTAAATCTTAAAATTTATATTAATTAAGCTTATTAATTTTTTATTTAAATATTAAGTTTCTATAAATTAAAAAATAATTATAAAAAAATATAAATAAAAAACGGTTGTATAATGTATTTAGTGGCAGTGAAAAAAATCACTAAAGCTAAACATTATACAACTTTTTTTGTTTGTGCAATTTTTTAGGAGTGGAAATATGAATGAATTTAAAAATAACACCTGAAATAGTGAAAAAAGAAAATAGAACAGAAGTTATACTTTATGTATAGGTTATACTAAAGTATACAAAAAAATATGGGAGAGTGTTAAAAATATGATATAATAAAATAATAAATAGAATAAGAGGTTAAGATATGAGATACTAAGAAGAATTTAAAGAACAAGTTATAAAATTATATAATAATGGCAAATCAGCAAATTAAATAATGGAAGAATATGACATATCTAGTAGTGAATTATACATATGGATAAACAACTATAATAAAACAGGCTCATTTAAGGCTAAAGATAATGGAACTAAAGAAGAAAATGAACTTATTGAATTAAGAAAAAAAGTTAAACAATTAGAAATGGAAAATCATATTTTAAAATAACTAAATAAAAAATACTAATAAATCTAATGAGTAAAGAATTATAATAGATTTATTAGTAAAACTTAACAATGAAAAAATAATTGATAAAAAAATTATTTATTAATATCGAGTAATTAAAAAAAATAGCCTCAACTATTGACAAACAACCTTTAAATTTTTAAGCTTAAATTATATATAAATTTAATTTTTGATATATGTATAGTGTTTTTATATATTGTTAAATAAAAAATAAAAGGTATATATTATATACCTTTTATTTTTTATTTTTTATTTTTTATCTTTTCAAGGGTTTCTTTTAGACAATTAAATGTTTGTTCGCTTATTATATGTTCCATTTTGCAAGCATCTTCAGCTGCTACGTCTACATCAACACCTATAGTTGTTAAAAATTCTTTTAATATACAATGTTTCTCATATATATTTTCAGCAATTTCTTTTCCTTTTTCTGTTAGCATTATTTGATTTATATTCCCTATTTCTATATACCCAGAGGCTTTTAATAAGGACATAGCTCTACTAACGCTAGCTCTAGAGAAGTTAAGTTCATTAGCTATATCTACAGAGCGTGCTATACCGTTTCTTTTTTGCAAAACAAGAATAGTTTCTAGGTAGTTTTCACCAGATTCTTGTATTTTCATTAAAACACCTCACTTATAATAGTTTAGATTATAATATCATATAATAATTAAATTTTCAAGTTTATTGTTTATTGTTTCTATCAACATTTGTGTTTTTTAATATTACAAATAAAATAATAAAGGATACTAACATTAGCATATGTGCTATACCAGCCATACCAGATATAGCAGCGTTAGCACCAGAGGATATATTAACATTTAAAACTTGTATTACCCCTCTTATAATCATCATAATAATCATAAAAGGTAATGATATATTATAAAACCTTAAAAATGTTTTAAATTTTTTATGACTTAATAAATCTGTGTTTATAGAAAATAATGAAAGTATTAAAAATAATACTGTGCCAAGTGTTAATAAATGTGAGTGTGTAAAAGATAATGTTGTTTTATCTGTAAAGTTAAAAAATTTTGTAAACTCTCTATAAAATACACCAGAAATCATTGCTAAGATAAAATAAATAAATGAAATATTAATTAATTTTTTCATAAGTTTTTCTCCTTAAAAGTATAAATTTATTTAGTTTTAAAATAGTTATACCCAAACAATAAGCCTGCTAAAAATAATGCTGAGCCTAAGCCAGAATAAAAAACTGCAATAAACACGTCTGGTGCTAAATGTAATATTCTTATTAAAATACCAAAAGTTATCATACAGGCCATAATAATAAAAGATTTTTTATCAAAAACATTAAGGAAAAACTGTAAATCTTCTGTAAAATTATTTATCCTTTTGGTATGCTTAAAAACTAGTTTACTAAATACCATAAACCAAAACATTGAAAAAACTGCTAGAGATAATACTATATTAAATATACTTATATAATCCTTATAGGTAACTATACCTATTCTTAAAACGTTAAATCCTGCTATAAGCCAAATAAAGCTTGCTATTAATAATAATGTATGTTTTTTAACTTTCATAGCTAACCTCCTAAAAATTAATATATTTTAAAATTATAGACAATGTTAATTATATATTAATAGATAATTATTGTAAAGAAATTAATAATGTTAAAAGATAATTTTTTATATTTTGATATATAAAAATTTTTATTGACAAAATATGTTAGTAGAGCTAAAATTAAGTTAGCTAAAGCTAATAAATATTGGGTGGTTTATTAGTACTAAATTTATAAAGGGGTAGTAACTATGAAAGAACTAAGCCAAATAGAAATTGGTAAAAATGTAAAAGTTATAAAAGTTGTTGGAGAAGGTGCTCTTAAAAGACGTATTATGGATATGGGTATAACAAAAGATGCCAATATTTTTCTTAGAAAAACAGCTCCATTAGGAGACCCTATAGAAATATCTGTAAGAGGGTACGAGCTTACAATAAGGAAAGAAGACGCAAAGATAATACTAGTGGAGGAGTGTGAATAAAATGGCTATAAATATTGGTTTGGTTGGCAACCCAAACTGTGGTAAAACAACTATGTTTAATAATTTAACAGGTAGTTTCCAATATGTAGGTAACTGGCCTGGGGTTACAGTAGAAAAAAAATCTGGTACAGTTAAAAATAAAAAAGATGTAAATATTGTAGACTTGCCAGGAATTTATTCTTTATCTCCGTATACATTAGAAGAAGTTATAACAAGAGATTATATTATGGAAGAAAAGCCAAATGTTATAATAAATATTATAGATGCTTCTAACCTAGAAAGAAATTTATACCTTACAACACAAGTTATTGAAATGGGTATACCTACAATAATTGCACTTAATATGATGGATATTGTTAAAAAGAATGGAGAAACAATAGATGTTTCTAAACTATCAAAAGCTATTGGGTGTCCTATTATAGAAACATCAGCCTTAAAGGGTGATGGTTTAAATATACTTATAGAAAAAGCTTTAGAAATTGTAAACAAGGATACAAATAAAAATTTAGATATATTTTCTGAAAAAATAGAAGATGTTTTATCTCAAATAGAAGATACTATACATATAGATAAAGATAAAAGATGGTATAGTATAAAAATTTTTGAAAGAGATAAAAAAGTTTTAGAAAAAATAAATTTATCAGAAGATGAATATAATAAAATAGATAATATAATAAAACAAATAGAAACAGAATTTGATGATGAAAGTGAAAGTATAATTATAAATGAAAGATATAAATATATAACAGATTTGACATCTCAAATAGTTTCTAGAAAATCTAATGAAAGTAATAGTATATCTACAAAATTAGATAATATTTTAACTAATAAATATTTAGGACTACCTATATTTTTTGGTGTTATGTTTTTGATATATTATATATCTGTAACAACTATTGGAACAACGGTTACAGACTGGACTAACGATGTATTTTTTGGGACATATGTTAATGGCTTTGTAGAAGAAGTTTTAGGAAGCTTAAATGTAGCAGAATGGTTAAATAGCCTTATTATAGACGGTATAGTAGGAGGGGTTGGAGCTGTATTAGGCTTTGTACCTCAAATGTTTATTTTGTTCCTCTTTTTATCTTTACTAGAAGACTGCGGATATATGTCAAGGATTGCATTTGTTATGGATAAAATATTTAGAAAAGTAGGGTTATCTGGCAAATCTTTTATACCTGTTCTTATAAGTACAGGTTGTGGAGTTCCTGGTATTATGGCATCTAGGACTATAGAAAATGAACGTGATAGAAAAATAACAGTAATGGTTACTACATTTATCCCTTGTGGAGCTAAATTACCAGTTATAGCACTTTTTGGGGCAGCATTATTTCCTAAAAATCCTTTAATTGGTCCATCTGTATATTTTTTAGGTATTGCTATGATATTAATATCTGGCTTAATACTTAAAAAATTAAAATCTTTTAGTGGAGATACATCTCCATTTATTATGGAATTACCTAAATATCACATACCCTCTGTAAAAACAGTTTTAAGGCATATGTGGGATAGGGTAAAAGCATTTATTATTAAAGCAGGAACAGTAATATTTGCTATGTCTGTTATAGTATGGTTTTTAAGTAGATTTAATTTTTCATTTACTATGGTAGATGTAGAAGATAGTATATTAGCTACAATAGGTAAAATGGTAGCACCTATATTTGCTCCTTTAGGCTTTAACAACTGGCAGGCAACTGTTGCTACATTAAATGGGCTTGTAGCTAAAGAGCAATTAGTTAGTACTTATGGGGTGTTATTAGGCTTAGGTGAAGAAATTACAGAAACAGATGCAGGCTTAATAGCTCAAATATCTTCTCTATTTACAACAGTAAGTGCATATTCTTTTGTAGCATTTAATATGCTATGTGCACCTTGTTTTGCTGCTATTGGTGCTATAAAAAGAGAAATGGGTAACTGGAAATGGACATTTATAGCTATAGGGTATCAAACTTTACTTGCGTATCTTGTTGCTTTTGTTATATACCAATTGGGTAACTTAATGTTAGGTGCAGGGTTTGGCATTGGGCCAATATTAGCTATATTAGTTGTAATATTTACCCTTTATATGATGTTTAGAAAAAGTAAACATTAATTTATTAAGAAGGTGATTTTTTGGTAACATATATTATTTTAGGTATAATAATATTACTTTTTGTACTTGCTATTATAAAAATAGTAAAAGATAAGAAAAAAGGTAAATGTTGTGGTTGTGGAAACAGTAATGGTTGTTCTGGTTGCAATCACCATTAAGAATAAAAGGCTATTAAAGGTAAAACTTTAATAGCCTTTTATTTATATAAATTTATGTAAATATATGGTTTTTAATATATATTATTCAAAAAATTCATTTTTACAATTAAATTGTAACTTATTTTTTTATACTTCATATTATTAAGTATGGAGGTGATAAAATGGATTTTGAAGGGGTTAATATAGGATATGCGTTAACGGGTTCTTTTTGTACATTTGAGCAGACTATCGAGCAAATAAAAAGACTTGTAGAATTAAAGGCTAATGTTTATCCTGTTTTTTCTTTTAATTCTCAACAAATAGATACAAGATTTGGAAAAGCAGAAGATTTTATGGAAGAAGTAGAAAAAATAACTGGTAATAAAATTATAAAAACTATAGCACAGGCAGAACCATTAGGACCTAAAAATTTTTTAGATGTATTTATAATAGCACCTTGTACAGGAAATACTATAGCAAAAATGAATAATGGTATATGTGACACACCCGTTTTAATGGCTAGTAAGGCACATATAAGAAACAACAAGCCTGTTATAATAGCAATATCTACAAATGATGCTTTAGGAGCTAATATGGAGAATATAGCTGGTATGATAAATAAAAAAAATATATACTTTGTTCCTTTTGGTCAAGATGATTACATTAAAAAACCTAAATCTATTGTGGCTCACTTTGACAAAATACCAGAAACTATATATAATGCGTTAAGAGGACAACAGTTACAGCCAATATTAAAAGAATATAATTAAAAAATAATAGAGTATATTTTATACTCTATTATTTTAATATATCATTATAAAAATAATTTTATTATAACAAAATAAATAATAATAAAATAAAAAATTTGTCGAATTTAATAAAAAAGTTATAAATAATTACATATACAATACAAATAATTACAACAGTAAAAATATTTTAGGGAATTATGCACATACAATTAATAATATTTGTCGAAAATTTATAAAAAATATAAAATAAGCTAATAAATATACTTAATAAGAATACTTAATGATATGTATTTATTGTAACTAATATAAAAAATACATATAAAAAAAACTTTACTTTTTTAAAGAAATAAGTTAAAATATGAAAGATAAAGGAGAGTTGATTATGGTTTTTGACAAATTATTTACACAAAATAGAATATTAGAAACAGCTATGCAGGCTACACAATATAAAAATCAAGTTATATTAAATAATATGGCCAATATAGACACGCCTAATTATAAAAGCAAGACAGTAAATTTTGAAACTGCTCTTTCTAGAGCAATAGAAGAAACTAAAGAAACAGGTGTAAATCATATGGATAAAGTTATGCCTAGTTTAAAAGTAACTACAAAACAAAATAGCACAACTCTTGATGGTAATAGTATAGATATAGAAACAGAGATGATAGAATTTTACAAGAACTCAACAAGATATGATTTTATAGTAAACAGTGTTCTTTCTAATTCCAATAGAACTAACATTGTATATACTACGTTTAAATAATTATTTAGGAGGATAAATTATGTCGTTTTTTGATAGTTTAAATACGAGTGCAACAGGGCTTACAGCACAAAGCTTAAGAATGGATATAATAAGCCAAAATATGACTAATATAGATACAACAAGAACAGCAGAGGGTGGGCCTTATAAAAGAAAAACTGTTATCTTTAAAGAAATATCTAATGATAAAAACACTTTTAGACATATGTTTAATACAGCATTAAACAATAATGCTAATAATGACAGTATATCTGGTGTTAAAGTAGATAGAATAGCAGTGGATAATACAGAGGGGATTAAAGAATACAACCCTAACCATCCAGATGCAGATGAAAATGGGTATGTAGAAAAACCTAACGTTAATGTAGTTGAAGAGATGGTTAATATGATTTCTGCTAATCGTGCTTATGAAGCTAATATTACTGCAATAAATATTACTAAAAGTATGATAAATAGGACGTTGGAAATAGGTAAATAGTTATAGGGGGATAAATAATGCTTATAGAAAATAATATACAGGCAATAGGGAATGGACTAAAATTTACAACAGATGTTAATGTAGATAAAATGTCAAAAACAGACCCTTTTAGTAAATTTTTCGACCAAGCAGTTAATCTACTAGATGAAACAAACGTTATTCAAAAAGATGTAGAACAAAAACAGATAGATTTTATAACAGGAAAATCTGATGATATGATAGCACTTTCTATGGCTCAATCTAGAGCTAACTCTGCTATACAGTTTACATCACAAGTAACAAACAAAATATTAACAGCTTATCAAGAAATTATGAGGATTGCCATTTAGGTAATATAAAATATAAATAACAAATTATTTGTATGATAATACATTATATTTTGTTTTACACAAAATACTTATATGAGGTGTGAATATGCATGAAAAACTATTAAGTTATAAAGCTAAAATTGCTGAAAAATGGGGAAATATAGATAAAAGTTTAAGAAAAAAAATAGTTATTATTGCTATTGGACTTATAGTTATACTAGGACTTTTATTATATATTAGTTTCAAACCTCAGTGGATTGTTTTGAAATCTAATGCAGACCCAGAAACTATAGGGCGAATAGAACAAATACTAAATGATAATCAGGTGAAAAATAAATTACTAGATAGGGGTACTGGTATAGAAGTATTGGAGAAGGACGAAAGTAGGGCTAAAATACTTATTGCTAGTAGTGATATAGGTAAAGAAGGTTTAACATTTGATGATGTTTCTGCTAATATTGATATAGGTATGACAGAAAATGATAAAAAACAACAATATCAAAGATTAAAAGAAGCTGAAATGGAACAACTTATAGAAAGTTTTGAAAATGTAAAAGAAGCTAGTGTTAAATTAGCTTTACCGGAAGATACAGTTATATTTAACAATAATAAAAAAGAAGCTAGTGCAGGGGTTACTCTTAATGTAGATAATACATTTACGGAAGAACAAGGTATTACAATTGCAAACCTTATTGCTAGTAGTGTAGAGGGTGTTAAAATTGAAAATGTTACAATAGCAGATACAAAAGGTAAAATGCTATATTCTGGTAAAGAAAGTAATGGTATTAGTCATTCTAAAAAAGAGGAAATAGAAAAAAATAAAACTGTTGAAATAGAGACTAAAATACAAGATGCATTAAAGCCTTTGTATGACGAAGTTAAAGTTATATCTAGCGTTAAGTTTGATTGGGATAAAGTGCAAGAAAGAAACCTTGTGTTAACACCTCCTGTTGCAGATGCTACGGTTGGAGTTCCTAAAAAACAGAAAGAACAAACAGAAAGCGTTGTAAATGGACAAGTAGGTGCAGAGCCAGGCATAGAATCTAATGATAAAACACCAACAAACTATGCTATGGGTGGCAACAATACAGGTACTTATGATGGGGCTAATAAAGAAACAGAATATGGCTATAATGAAAATGAGCAATTAAAAGAAATTTCTGGTGGTAGCTTTGTACCAGAAGAATCATCTGTTGCCGTTACAGTTTATAAATATAAATATTATAACGAGGCAGATTTAATAAAAAATAAAACTATAAATAAAGACCTTAGCTGGGAGCAATTTAAAGAACAAAATAATAAACCTATTTTAATAGCTATGGACCAAGAACTTTTAGATACTATAAAAACTGGGACAGGCATAGATAGTGTAACTCTTACAGGCTATGAAAAACAAATATTTATAGATAAAGTTAAACAACCTATAAAAGTAGAACAAATAATAGTATTAATAATTTTAGTTATATTAATAGCTTTACTTGCTCTTGGTCTTATTAAAAAGGCTCAACCAGACGAAATTGAAGAGATTGAACCAGAAATATCTATAGAAGACCTTATAGCAACTAATAAAAGGGAAGATGAAGAAGTTGCAGAGCAACTTGCGGGTATTAATGAAGTTGAATCTGAATTTAAACTTAAGATTGAAGACTTTATAGATGAAAATCCAGAAGCAGCAGCTCAACTTCTTAGAAATTGGCTTAATGATGAATGGGAGTGATAAAATATGTCTAGCTTATTAGAAGAATATAGAGGCAAAACTAAAGCAGCTATGTTATTGGTATGTTTAGGACCAGAAAAGTCTGCAAAGGTATTTAAACATCTTAAAGAAGAAGAAATAGAAGCTTTAACTCTTGAAATAGCTAGCCTTAATGCTATATTACCAGAAGTAAAAGAAGAAGTGCTAGAAGAGTTTTATCAAGTATGTATTGCTCAAAAGTATATTGTTGAAGGTGGTATAGGCTATGCTAAGCAACTTCTAGAGCGTTCTTTTGGAGATGATAAAGCAAACGAAATTATATCTAAACTTACAGTTTCTTTACAAGTTAGACCGTTTGATTTCATTAGAAAAGATGATATTACACAAGTTATAAACTTTATACAAAATGAACACCCTCAAACAATAGCTTTAATATTATCTTATTTAAAGCCAATGCAAGCAGGGGAAATTTTATCATCTTTAGCACCAGAAAAACAAGCAGATGTTGCTAGAAGAGTTGCTATAATGGATAGAACAAATCCAGATATTATAAAAGAAGTAGAAATTGCTCTTGAAAAGAAAATATCTACTCTTATGACAGCAGAGTATACAGATGTTGGAGGTATAGATGCTATCGTAGAAATACTTAATTCTGTTGATAGAAATACAGAGAAAAACATTATGGATACTCTTGAAGCAGAAGAAGTTGAACTTTCTGAAGAAATTAAAAAGAAAATGTTTGTATTTGAAGACTTATTATCTCTTGATAATAGATCTATACAAGTTGTTCTTAGGGAAGATATTGACCAAAAAGACATTGCTACAGCTCTTAAAGGGGCTACAGAAGAGTTACAAGCACTTATATTTAACAATTTATCTAAACGTTTAGCATCTATGATAAAAGAAGATATGGACTTTATGGGACCAGTTAGAAGAACAGATGTTGAAGAAGCACAACAAAAAATTGTTAATGTTGTTAGAAGACTTCAAGAAACAAACCAAATTGTTATTGCTAGAGGTGGAGGAGATGATGTAATTGTCTAGGGTATTAAAAGCATCTTATATAACTATTGATAATAGTGTTGTTATAGACAATACATTTAATCCTGTAACTAATAAAGAAGAGCAAATATTAGCAGAAGAACAGTATATAGAAAATGAAGAATTGGAAAAAAATTCTAATGATATATATAATGAAAAAATAGAAGAAGAACTTAATGAACTAAAGCGAAAAATAATAGAACAAGCTAATGAAGAAGCCAATTTGATAATAGAAGAGGCAAAAATAAAAGCTAATATAGATGCAAATGATATAAAAAGAAAAGCTCAAGAAGAGATGAATATAAAAGCAGAGGTAATGTATAAAGAGGGATTAGATAAAGGTTATCAAGAAGGTGTTGAAAAAGCTGAAAATGATTGCCAAGCAATAAGACAAGAGGCACAAGATATCCTTAATAATACAAAAAAAGAAAGAGAAGATACAATTAATAATTTAGAATCTGAAATAATAAACTTTATTTTGGATACAACAAAAAATATATTAACTAATTCTTTTAAATTTAATCCTAACATTATATCATTACTTATAAAAAAAGGACTGCTTTCTATTAAAGAAATAAAAAATTTGAAAATTTTTGTATCGGAGAGTAATTACAGTTTTGTAGAAGAAAATAAACAAAATATACTTGAAATAGATACAGAAAAAAACAACATAGAAATAATAAAAGATACGTCACTAAAAGATACAGATTGTGTAATAGAAACAGAAGTAGGTACTATACAATGTAATATAGATGAACAACTTTCATCTGTAAAAGAAGCTTTACATTATATATTAAATTAAAATAAGGTGAAATTATGTTTAATGTAAATATAAATAAATATAGATATATATTAGAAAAAGACTATGTTAGAAAATTAGGTAAGGTTTCAAGAGTTGTTGGGCTTACAATAGAAGCCGATGGACCAGATGTTAGTATTGGAAATTGCTGTAAGATAAATACTAAAGATGGCAAAAGTGTATTAGCAGAAGTTGTAGGGTTTAAGGACAAAAAGATATTACTAATGCCTTATGGAGATATAGAAGGGGTAGGACTTGGTAGTATTGTGCAAGGGTTTGACTATCCTCTTAATGTTAAAGTATCTAACAATTTATTAGGTAGGGTATTAAACGGACTAGGAGAACCTATGGACCATAAAGGGCCAATAGAAGCTTTAAACGAAGTATCTACAACAAATGTTCCACCAGACCCTTTGTCAAGAAGCCGTATAAAAGAACAACTATCACTAGGTGTTAAGGCTATAGATGGACTTTTGTCTATAGGTAAAGGACAAAGGGTTGGTATATTTGCAGGTTCTGGTGTTGGGAAAAGTACACTTATGGGTATGATAGCTAGAAATACTAGCGCATCTATTAATGTTATAGCATTAATAGGCGAGCGTGGTAGAGAGGTTAAAGAATTTATAGAAAAAGACCTTGGAGAAGAAGGCCTTAAACGTTCTGTACTTGTTATAGCTACATCAGACCAACCAGCTTTAGTAAGGCTTAAAGCAGCACAAGTTGCAACATCTATAGCAGAATATTTTAGAGAGCAAGGTAATGATGTTTTATTACTTATGGACTCTTTAACAAGGTATGCTATGGCTCAAAGGGAAGTGGGACTTGCCATAGGCGAACCACCCGTTTCTAGAGGATATACACCTTCTGTTTTTTCTATTATGCCAAAACTTTTAGAAAGAGCAGGAAATTCTGATAAAGGTTCTATAACAGGACTTTATACAGTATTAGTTGATGGTGATGATTTAACAGAGCCAGTTACAGATACAGCAAGGGGTATATTAGACGGGCATATTGTACTTTCAAGAAAATTAGCAAACAAAAACCATTATCCAGCAATAGATGTATTAGCAAGTGTATCTCGTGTTATGAGTGATATAGTTACAAAAGAGCATAAAAAAAATGCCTTTGAAATTAAAAAACTTATGGGTACTTATTCTGAAGCGGAAGACCTTATTAATGTAGGTGCATATGTTTCTGGAAGTAATGAGGATATAGATATGGCTATATCAAAAAGAAAACCTATATTAGAGTTTTTAACACAGTCTACAGAAGATAGCTTTTCATTAGAAGAAGTTGACCAACAAATGATTAAAATTTTAGAGGAATAGTAATATGGCTAAATTTATATTTAATATGCAAGGGCTTTTAAATATTAAAGAAAAGCTAGAAGAACAAAGCAAAACAGAATATGGTAAGGCACTAAGTAAATTAGAACAAGAAAAAAATATACTTTTAAACCTTGAAAGTAAAAAACAAAAAAATATATTAAGCTTTAGAGAAAGTATTAATAACGGTGTTAAGCCAAATTATATTGGTAATATTAATAAATATATAAGTCTTATAGATAAAAAAATAGCAGAGCAAATACAAAATATTGAAAAAGCTAAAGAAGTGGTAGAAGAAAAAAGGTTAGCTTTATTAGAGGCTATGAAGGAAAGAAAAGTTTTAGAAGCCTTAAAAGAAAAAGAAAAAGAAAATTATTTTAAAGAAGAAATTAAAAAAGAACAAAAAGATATTGATGAAATAGTTAGTTATAAATATAATAAGGCTTAGCTTGGAGGTTTATATGGCAAAAAAAAATAAAAAAGTAAAAAATGAGCAAGAAGAGCTAGAGTTAATAGACGAAGAGTTAGAAGAAGATGACGATATAGAAGATTTGCCAAAGAAAAATAAAAAAGGTGGTTGTTTGGTAAAGTTTATAATATTAGTCATTATAATAGCTATGCCTGTTACTCTTATAAGTTTAAATGTAGGCAATATTAGAGATAAATATTTAAGGCCAGGGTTGGAAAGAATACCTATTATAAAAAATTTACTGCCTCCATTAGAAACAGATACAGAAAATGAAACAGAGAATGAAGTTGTAGATGAAAAGCAACATATAATAGATTCTTTAACAAAGGAGATAGAAGGTCTTAATGACGAAATAACAAGATTAAAAGAATTTGAACAAAATCAATTACAATTTAAAGCAGAAAAAGAAGAATTTGATAAAATGATAGCTTTAAATGACCCTAAAGCGTACTCTACATTTTATGAATCTATAGCTCCAGAAAATGCAGAAGAACTATATAAGCAAGCTATAAATAAGGAAGTTACTGATAAAAAGTTTAAGGGATATATACAGACTTTTGAAACTATGAAAAAAGATGCAGTGGCAACTATATTAGAAGAGCTTATTATAACAGATATGGATTTAGTCATAACTATATTGGAAAATGTATCTAGTGATAAGAGAAGTGAAATATTAAGTGCTATGGACCCTAAAAATGCAGCATCTTGCTCTAAGCTTTTAGCACCAATACAATAGTAAAATATTTGAAAGGAGGTGAAAATAAGTGGAATTAACAAGTATGTTTTTAAATCAATTAACAAATAAAACTACTAACAATATGATTAGTACAAATAAAACATCTAGCGACTTTAATGAAGTTTTAGAAAAAGTTGAGAACAAAACATCTAATGTAAAAAAGGATAAAGTAAAAGCAGACAAAAGTTATAGTAAATATAATGATAAATACAAACCATTAGATAGGCCTAAGGACAAACAATCAGTAGTCAAAGATGATGTAAAAGTAGATAAAAAAGAGCCTTTAGAAGACAAAGAAAAAGTTATTGTTATAGATAAGGACTCTTTAGATAAGCTTTCAGATACTTTAGGAATATCATCAGATAAAATAATGGACATATTGTCTAGTTTATCATTATCTATTTCAATGTTACAAGATTCTGAAAATTTAATTAACTTTTTACAAAATGTATTTAATACAGAAAGTCCTGTAGAACTTTTATCTATGGATAACATTAAAGATATTATGAAAAATATAACAGATATAGCAAAAAATATTGACTATACAGATATTATGGCTATAGACGAAAGTATTAAGGATAAAATAAATGACATTATACAAGGAAATAATTTAAAAGATATAACATTATTAAGCTCTAAAGATTCTGATATTCAACAAAAAATATCTGAATTATTAGAAGAATTGAATGGTTCTATTGAAAAAAATATAGAAAATAAAAATATGCTAAATAATGGGTTACAAACAAAAGTTGAATTAGGTATCGATGGTGATAAATCATTAGAAGATTTAGGACAGTTAGATACTAATGGAAAGGCAGAAGAAATTAAAACAAACAATGAAAGAGCTGGATATTATCAAGAAAATAGTAAAAATAATAACCAAAGCTCACTTTTTGAAGAAAAAATTGTTGAAAAAGTTGCAGAGCAAAATAATAAACAAGGAGTTTTTTCAATCTCAGAAGTTAGCAATAGTACAAGAACTTTAAACTTATCATTGCCTAAAACACAAGTATTAAAAAATATTAACACAAGTGATGTTGTTGCTCAAATAATGGAAAAAATAAAATTTTCTATTAAACCAGATATTTCTGAAGTTAAAATGTTATTAAAGCCAGAGCAACTAGGTGAAGTTTCTCTTAAAATAGCTACTCAAAATGGAATAGTTACAGCTCAGTTTATTGCCGAAAATCAAAAAGTAAAAGAAATAATAGAATCTAACTTTAATCAACTTAGAGATATGTTATCAGAACAAGGGGTAGATGTTGGAGCATTAGAAGTAAACGTATCTAATAATGAAGAAGAAACTACATACAATATGTTTGAACAAAATTCTGAAAAAAGCGAAAAAAGAGTAAACAACTTGATAGAAAGTATCTTAAATAAAGAAGAGTTAAACCAACAAAACCAAATAAAAGAAGAACATATTATGGATTCTCAAGTTAATTATTCTATATAAAGAGGTGATATGATGGATAATACGATAAATAATAATATTTTTAATATGGCTAATTATAAAAGTACATCTAATAACCAAAATATAGCTAAAACTAATTCTAACACTAAATCAAAAGAAACTAGTAAAGAAAAGGACACCTCAGGACCTATTGTTGGGTTACCAGAAAATGGTGGAGAAATAAAAAATCCTAGTAATATTAGAGAAGTAAAAACTCAACTTGGTAAAGAGGACTTTTTAAAACTTTTGGTTACACAGTTACAATATCAGGACCCGTTGCAGCCAATGGATAATACAGAGTTTATTGCACAAACAGCACAATTTACAGCATTAGAACAAATGCAAAACTTAAATCAAACTATGACAAATGCTCAAGCTTTTGGAACTATTGGTAAAGGCGTATTTATGGAAACTAGAAACGAGCAAACAGGGCAATATGAAATGATTTATGGTGTAGTTCAATCTGTTGATATAGTTAATGGTAAGCCATATCTAAACCTTGGGGATAAAACTGCTCCATACGAGGATATTACTAGAGTACAAGATGTAGACTTTGGTGATAATTCTGCTATGGTATCTCAAGCTATGGGATTGATTGGTAAGACTATACAAGGTATCAGGGTTGATGATAAGCTAAACCCTGTTGGATATGTAGAGGGTAAAGTAGACTTTGTCAAGTTTGTAGAAGGTATTCCTGTACTAAGTGTTAATGGTAGAGATGTATACTTAGGTGAAGTTGTTTCTGTTTCTGAAAATACATTATTAATAGGCTCTAAGATAAATGCTGCTATAGGAAAAGATGGAGAAGAAACTATAAGTGGCTCTATAGAAGATATTTTATTAAAAGATAATAAAATATTTGTTAAAGTACAAGGTAGTGACAAAGAGATAGAAGTAGAAGATATAGGTTCTTTAGTAAGCTCCATTTCTCTTGTAGGACAACAAGTAACAGCAGATGAAGTTACTGGTAAAGTAGATGGTGTAATTATTAGAGATAAGAAAGTTTATTTACAGGTAGATGGCAAAGAAGTTTCTTATAAAAATATTAAATAGTAGGTGGTGATTTTTTGGCTATAATAAATAATAATTTAATAAATCCAAATTTAGTAAATGCAGTTAAAAAATCTGACCCTACAGTTAATAAGACCTTAAATAATAAAAGTGCTAAAACTTTTAAAGAAATTTTGGAAAACAAGTATGAAAGTACTAATGTATCTTTTTCTAAGCACGCTTCTATGAGGCTTAATTCTAGAAATTTACAGTTATCTAACTCTCAAATAAAAAGAGTAGAAGACGGTATAAAAAGAGCAGAAGAAAAAGGTATAAAAGATTCTCTTGTTTTGGTTGACAATATAGCACTTTTGGTAAGTATAAAAAATAGAACAGTTGTTACGGCAATAGATAACAACATTGAAAAAGTATATACCAATATAGATGGTGCTGTTATAGTTTAAGGCTGGACCTTTAGGAAGCCGATTTTCTTTGAATGACAGATAAGAAAAAACAGCACATATAAGGAGGAAAAAATTATGATGAGAAGTATGTACTCAGGCGTTTCTGGTCTGAGAGTACACCAAACTAAAATGGATGTTATATCTAATAATATTGCAAATATTAATACAGTTGGTTTTAAAAGATCTACAGCTTCTTTTAAAGATAGCTTTAACCAAACATTAAGTTCTGCTAGTTCTGCCAATCAAGATAGAGGGGGTATAAATCCTCAACAAATAGGTATGGGTGCTAATGTAGGTAGTATAGTTAATGTTATGGGGCAAGGTGCTGCTCAAAGAACAGACTATGGTAGTGACCTTATGATAGATGGTGATGGTTTCTTTATTGTTAAAGATGCAACAGGGTTTTCTTTTACTAGAGCAGGTGTTTTTGAAGTAGATGCTAAAGGTAACCTTGTAGACCCAAATGGATTTAATGTTTGTGGTTGGAAAGCTATAGATGACCCAGATAATCCAGGTAAACAAAAAGTAGTTAAAGATAACGTTACGCCTATAAATATATATGAAGGGAATAATTCTTATTCTCCTGCAAAAGCTACAACAAGTATAGAATTTACAGGTAACTTTAACCAAACAACAAATTCAACACAAAAAAATACAATATCATTTTACGATAGCCAAGGTAATAAATACGTTATAAACGTACAGTTTGAAAAAGACCCGAATACTCCAAATGAGTGGACTTTAACTATACCTACAGATGCAGCACAAGGTGGCAATATTGAGGTTACTGTTAATGGAAGTGAAAAAATGTATTTGGCACCTGCTAATCTAACATTAAATCCAAATCCAGCAAAATTAAAATTTAATGCAGATGGAACATTAGAGCAGGCAGGGGCTGCAGGGTCTAAAAGCATAAGCATAGAGAATATTGATTTAGCACAACTTAAAAAGGTTCAAAATGGTCAATTAGTAGATGCTAACTTAGGTGGGGAATTACCTAATAAAACTTTAAGTGTAAATTTTGATAAAGTAACTCAATTTAACTCAAAAGCTAATGTTACATCAGAAACAAAAGATGGTAATACATCAGGTACTATGACTGGATATTCTATAGATGCAAATGGTGTTATTAGAGGTTCATATTCTAATGGAGAAACAAAAATTTTATCTCAAATACCTCTTGCTAATTTTAGAAATCCTGCGGGACTTGAAAAAGCTGGTAGTAACCTTTATAAAGAAACAGGTAACTCTAGTGAGTTTGATGGTATAGGCTTTGAGGCTAGTTCTATAGGCTCTAGATTACAAGGTGGAGCATTGGAAATGTCTAATGTAGACTTATCTTACGAATTTAGTGAAATGATAACTACACAAAGAGGGTTCCAAGCTAACTCTAGAATAATAACAACAAGTGATGAAATGATACAAGAACTAGTAAACTTAAAAAGATAGACTATAGGGTAATGTAGTATATAGCTTTTAATATATTTTAAAAGCTATATACTAATGTTTAAAAAGAGTATAAAATAATCGAAAATAATTAAAAATAATCAAAAATAATTAAAAAAATACTTGAGAAATTGTTGAAAATAGTGTATATTAATAGGATAGAAATATAAAAAAATACTTTCATTTAGGAGAGCGTATATTATGATTGTTTTGACTAAATTAAATGATATAGAAATAGTTGTTAATAGTGATTATATAGAAATTATGCAAGAAACACCAGATACGACAATAACATTAACTACTGGTAGAAAGATTATAGTTAAAGAAGCAGTTGATGATATTATAGATAAGATTATTACATATAAAAAAAGTCTAAAATAAGTTTAGAGGGGAGTAAAATAAAATGGAACTAGGTTTTATTATAGGTTTAGTAGCAGGTATTGGCTTTACATTAATATCTATATTCTTAGCAGGTGATATGAATATAGGAGCAGTAGTTAGCTTTTTGGATGCACCATCTTTTATGATAACAGTTGGGGGGGCTATGTCTGCCGTTATAGCTTCTTATCCATTGCCTAAATTTGTAAATGCTATGAAAAGTGTTAACAAAATATTGAAGCCAGAAACTATTGACCCAATAGCTGCTATAAAAGATGTAATAGAACTTGCTAATGTTGCAAGAAAAGAAGGGTTGCTAGCTCTTGATGACAAATCCGTAGATATGGACCCGTTTTTAAGAAAAGGCATAATGCTTGTAGTTGATGGTACAGACCAGGAATTAGTAAGAAATGTGTTAGAAACAGAAATGGCCTACATAGAAGATAGGCATAAGGATAACATAGGAGTTTGGGAACTTATGGCGTCCCAGTTTCCTGCTTGGGGTATGATAGGTACACTTATAGGACTTGTTATAATGCTTCAAAATATGGATGACCCTTCATCTATAGGGCCTAAAATGGCGGTTGCCTTAATAACTACATTTTATGGTTCATTATTTGCAAACTGGATATCATCACCTGTTGCAAATAAGATGAAATTTTATAGTAAACAAGAAATGTTAGTAAAAGAAGTTACTATAGAAGGTATATTATCTGTTGCAGCAGGAGAAAACCCTCGTATCATAGAAGAAAAACTTAAAGTTTTCATATCACCAACTCTTAGAAGTGAATTTGGTGAAGGGGACAGTGAATAGGGGTTGATTTTATGGCTAAAAAAGAGAAAAAAATAGAAATAAAACAAGGTCTTGCCGAATGGATGGGAACATATGGTGATATGGTTACCTTGTTATTGTGTTTCTTTGTTCTTATGTTTGCCTCGTCTAGTGTTGATGCTGAGAAGTTTAAACAAATAGCGTCTTCGTTTTCTAACAATAAGATAAGTGTAATGACAACAAGTTCCACGTCTATACTAGAGGCTTTAGGTAATGGTATTATTTCAATGCCTAAAGTTGAAGGAAATTCTGATAAAGAATTTGAAAATAAAGGCAAAGAAGAAATGGATAATATGGCTGAAAATTTTAAAACTTATTTCGCAGAAAATGACTTACAGGATAAAATAGAAGTAGAAAAGAATGATAGGTATATAACATTAAACTTTAAAGACGGTATTTTGTTTGAAAGTGGTAGTTCTGATTTAAAAGAAGAGGCTAAAGATATACTATCAAAGGTTGCTGATGAACTATTAAAGTATCCAGATAATCATATAAAAATAGAAGGACATACAGATAATATGCCTATAAACACACCTAGATTTCCTAATAACTGGTATTTATCGGCAGCTAGGTCTATATCAGTAGCTACATATTTTACAAATAATAAAGGTTTTTCTCCAGATAGAATATCTACAGAAGGTTATGGAGAATATAAACCTAAAGCACCTAACGATACTTCAGAAAATAGAGCTATTAATAGGAGAGTAGAAATAAAGGTAATTAGTAAATATTACAATAATGAACTATAATATTAAGGAGGATAATAAAATGGGAAAGAATAAAATGGGAATGGTATTAATAATAATATTATTAGTAGCGTTATTAGTTTTATTTGCTGTTGGCTTTGTTTTTCTCTATAAGGCTATGAACAAAGCTAATGATGGAACAGACAATAAAATAGTTGTTGAGCAAATGGTGTCAGTGGAAGATATAAAAACATTTCCGCTAGGAGAACCTATAATAACAAATTTATTAGAAGGGCCAGATAAAAAAGAACATGTAATAAAATTAAGTGTTAATTTAGGTGTAAATGCTAGTAAAGACAATGCTAAAGATGCAGAAAAGCTTTTAACTACTTTAGATTTACAAAGGACTGTTATAAAAGATATAGTAATAGGTATTTGTTGGAATAAAACTTATGAAGAGTTAAAATCTACAGATGCAAGAAGTGTTCTTAAGGATGAAATATTATTAAAATTAAAAGAAACTTTTGAAACAAATCTTATAGTAGATGTGTATATTGATGAGATTCTTTTCCAATAATATAAAATATTTTAAGGGTAGGTGATATAAAGATGAGCGAAATTTTATCTCAAGAGGAGATAGACAATTTGCTTAATGCTATGGCTAGTGGTGATGATGTCATAGAACAAGCACCTGTAAATGAAAAGAAAGTAAGTATTTATGATTTTGCCAGACCATCTAAATTTGGTAAAGAACAATTAAGAACTCTTGAAATTATATTTGACAATTTTGCCAGAGTATCATCTTCTTTTTTAACAGGATATTTAAGAACTACTACTACAATAGAGGTTGTAAGCTCTGAGCAAGTAACGTATGGAGAATTTAACAATTCGTTACTAAATCCTATTGTTCTTAATATAATAGATTTTAATCCTTTTAAAGGGTCAATTATATTAGATTTATCAGCAACTATAGGATATTCTATGATAGATAGAATACTTGGTGGAACAGGTGAAACTATAAGTAAAACTAGAGATTTTACAGAAATAGAAGTTACTTTATTAACCAAAATAATGGAGAATGTTGTAAGTAGGTTAGAAGAACCTTGGAAACAGGTTTGTGAGGTACACCCACGATTGGAACGACTTGAAACTAATTCTCAATTTGCACAAATTATGTCGCCTAATGAAATGGTTGCTTTAGTAACTTTAAGTATAAAAGTTGGTGATGTAGAAGGGTTAATGAATTTTTGTATACCTTATATTGTTATAGAACCTATAGTGGGTAATTTAAATACTAAGCATTGGTTCTCAAGTGTAGATGAAAACAATGATGGACAGTATAGACCTTTTGTTGAAAAACATTTAGAAGAGGCTAGAATACCAGTATCTGTTGTAGTTGGTAAAACCAATATTACAGTTGATGAGTTTATAAATATTCAAGTTGGAGATGTAATACCACTTGATTCTTATGTAACATCTGATTTTAAAGTTAAAGTTGGAGAATTAACAAAATTTTATGCTAAGCCTGGTGTAAATAAAGGCAAGAATGCTATACAAATAACTTCTATTATTAGGAAGGGGGAATAAAAATGAGCGATATGCTTTCGCAAGAAGAAATAAATGCGTTGCTAGGCGATAGTGTAGCTACAAATGAAGGTAATAATTCTAGTTTAGGTGAAATATTAACAGATGCAAATAGAGATATTTTAGGTGAAGTTGGGAACATAAGTATGGGTACAGCTGCCACAACTTTATCGGCTCTTTTAAACCATAAGGTAGAAATATCTACACCTACAGTTAGTATGGTTAATCCAAAGGAGTTATCTAGCAAATATGATAAGCCTTGTGTAGGTCTTAAGATAAACTATAAAGTAGGATTAATAGGTTCTAACTTACTTATATTAAAACAAGAAGACGTAAAAATAATCGCTAACCTTATGATGGGAGGCGATGGCAAGGTGTCTTTAGACGATGAAGGACTTACAGATTTAGATTTAAGTGCTATATCTGAAGCTATGAACCAAATGGTTGGGTCTTCATCTACATCTTTATCGTCTATGTTAGGATACAAAATAGATATTGATACACCACAAGCTTTTATTTTAACATTTGATGATGATACATTTTTTGAAGAGATTTCTTTTTTAGATGAAAGTTTAGTGTGCAATTCTTTTAGAATGGTAGTACAAGATTTAATTGATAGTGAAATAATGCAGTTGCTACCAATACCATTTGCAGAAAGTATTATAGAAAAACTTACGGTGAATGAAGCTCAACAGTTAGAACAAAAGGAGCCTGTGCCACAACCAGCACCAGCACCAGCACCAGCACCAGTTCAACAATCTGTTAAACAAGCACCACAGCCTGCGCCACAACCAGCACCGCAAATGGTTATGCCACAAACTACACAATCAAGTAACATTATACATGATAATGTAAATGTACAACCAGCACAGTTCCAAAGCTTTGATATGAATGAACTTGCTCAACAAAAAGAAAATATTACTATTATTAGAGATGTACCATTAGAAGTTACAGTAGAGCTTGGTAGAACAAGAAAACCTATTAAAGAAATACTGGAGTTTAATCCAGGTACAATTATAGAGCTTGACAAATTAGCTGGAGAGCCTATAGACATACTTGTAAATGGTAAATTTATAGCCAAAGGAGAAGTTGTTGTTATAGATGAAAACTTCGGTGTTAGAGTTACAGATATTATAAGTACTGAAGAAAGAATATAAAAATATAATTATATATATTAAAAAATTATTATTAAGGAGTGTAATAAAATGTCGAATAATATACTTTTAGTTGATGATGCTGCTTTTATGAGAATGATGTTAAAAGATATTCTCACAAAAAATGGTTATAATGTAGTTGGGGAAGCTGAGAATGGGGCTCAAGCTGTAGAAAAATATAAAGAACTTAAACCAAATTTAGTTGTTATGGATATTACTATGCCAGAGATGGATGGTATAGAAGCAGCTAAAGCTATAAAAGGCGAAGATGCTAATGCTTTAATAATTATGTGTTCTGCTATGGGACAACAAGCAATGGTTATAGAAGCTATTCAGGCAGGTGCTAAAGATTTTATAGTTAAGCCTTTCCAACCGGATAGAGTTTTAGAAGCCGTTAAGAAGGTAATAGGATAATTTATGATAATATTAGCTAATTTAGCAGAGAAAAGCCAAAGTACAAATTTTTTGGAAATGGCTTTTCAGCTTATATTTCTTATTTTTGTGTTTGTTGCAGTTATATTTTTAGCATATTATTCTACAAAATTTATAGCGGGAGCAAAGATAAAAACTATGGAGAAAAATAATATGAAAGTTATAGAAACAATATCTATAGGATTTAATAACATTCATATTATAAAAGTTAATAAGCAATATTTTTTAATTAGTTCTTCAAAAGAAGGTATTAGAATATTATCAGAAATAAATGGAGAAGATTTAATTATAAGCGATAACAACATTAATGTGATACCTTTTGAAAAACAATTTAAACAATATATAAATAATATAAATAAAAAGGACAAAAAAGGAGGTAAATATGAAGAATAAAAAGAATTTAGCTAGGTTGACAAGCTTTTTAGCTATTACTTTTTTTGGCATAATATTTACCTCCTATACTGTTTTTGCAAATAATATCTTGCCAGATATTAGCATTAATGTAGGTGGTAATACAGAAGGTGGAGTAGCTTCATCTATACAATTAATTGTATTATTTACAGTTTTAACGTTAGCACCTTCTATAATAATAATGCTTACTTCTTTTACAAGGATAATTATATCTTTACATTTTTTAAGGAATGCTTTAGGTACACAACAAGTACCACCTAATCAAGTACTTATAGGGATAGCATTATTTTTAACAATATTTATAATGTCGCCTACTATAAAACAAATAAATGAAAATGCATTTACTCCTTATTCTCAAGGGGAAATATCTCAACAACAATTTATAGATGAATCTATGAAGCCTATAAGAGAATTTATGTTTACTCAAGTTAGTGATAAGGATTTAAAATTATTTACAGAGTTATCTGGGATAGAATCTTATGATAATATAGAAGATGTCCCAAGCTCAGTGTTAATACCATCGTTTATATTAGGTGAAATTACAAAAGGTTTTATAATAGGATTTATTATATATATACCTTTTATAGTTATAGATATGGTAGTGTCATCTGTTCTTATGGCAATGGGTATGATGATGTTGCCACCAGCTTTAATATCTGCACCATTTAAAATAATATTTTTTATAATGATAGATGGTTGGAATTTAATTATTGGTAGTATTGTAAAAACATTTACAGGATAAGGGGGATTTTATGTCAGAAGATACTGTTATAAATATAATGCAGATGGCTATAAAAGCAGTTATATTTGCTTCTGCACCACCTTTATTATTAGGTCTTATAGTTGGTATTGTAGTTAGTATAATACAAACGATAACATCTATTAATGAGCAAACTTTAGCATTTATACCTAAAATTTTAGCTGTTTTTTTATCATTAATAATATTTGGACCATTTATAATAAACACAATAAAAGATTTGTTTTTGGCCTTATACATAGACCTTGCTAGGTTTGTACATTAAGGAGAGATAAAAATGAATTTAGAAAGTAGCCAAATTTTAATTGATATATTTAATAATACTGATTTATATATGTTAATTTTTGTAAGAATTATAGGATTTTTAATATTTATACCCGTTATAGGGGGAAACAACGGTGTAGCAATGGTAAAAATAGGACTAGCTATGGCTATATCTGCTATAATATTTACATCTGGAAATATTACAGAATTTGCATATATTAACAGTATAATGGGGTACTTTATGTTAATTCTAAAAGAATTTTTTGTAGGTGCTATAATAGGATATATAGTATTTTTTGTATTTAGTTCTGTTTATTTTACAGGACATATGATAGACCAACAAATGGGGTATTCTATGGCTAGTGTATTTGACCCAGTATCTAATACACAAGTACCAATTACTGGTAATTTATACTATTTTTCATTGTGTGCTTTATTTATATTAAATAGAGGGCATCATATGCTTATTAATGCAATATTTTATAGCTATAAATCATTGCCTATTGGTAAAGCATATATATTAGGTAATAATGGATTATTTTTTGGTATTATAAATATAATGATTGAGTTTTTTAAGATAGGATTTTTATTTGCCTTACCTATTATAGGGACAATATTAGTTATGGATATTGCGCTAGGGGTTTTAGTAAGAGCAGTGCCTAAGATGAATGTTTTTGCGGTTGGTATGCCGCTTAAAGTTATAGCGGGATTACTAGCTTTATGGGTTATAATGCCAGTATTTTCTGAATTATATTATAGGATATATAATGTAATATCAGAGTTAATATTAAATTCTATAAAGGTTATGATGCCATGATAGTTTCTAAAGTAAAAGATAACAATAGTTTTTATATTAATATTAATTTAAGTTTCTTTGATGGTGAAAAAACAGAAAAAGCAACACCTAAAAAGAAACAAAAAGCAAGAAGTGAAGGTCAGGTAGCAATAAGTAAAGAAATTGCTACAGCAATAACATTAATACTAGGGTTTTTAAGTTTAAAAGTTTTAGGAAAGTTTATGTACAAGCAGATAGCTAGTGTAATGAATTTTAATTTTACACTAATCGAAGATGCTAATAATATAATAAGTCAGGATTATTTGTTAGATTTATTTATTTATTTGATAACTAGATGTATAATAATAGCAGGACCTATTTGTATAATAGCTATGTTGATTGGGATAGTAACAAATCTTTTACAGGTAGGTTGGCACCCAACAACGAAACCTTTAAAGCCTAAGTTTGATGCTTTTAACCCAGCAACAGGTTTTAAAAGATTATTTTCTTTTAAGCAAGTAGTAGATGCTGTTATAGCTATTATAAAACTAGTGTTTTTAACAATAGTTATATATAACTCTGCAAAAGGTGAAGTGTATCAGTTAAGAAATATTATATATATGGACTTGTTTTCTGCTGTTCTATATATAAGTAACCTTTGTGTAGATATAGGCTTAAAAGTAGGGTATTTTTTTATTATAATAGCTATTATTGATTTTGTTTACCAGAAATATTCTCATAATAAAAAGCTTAGAATGAGTAAAAAAGAGGTAAAAGATGAATATAAAGAAGTAGAAGGGGACCCTATTATTAAAAGTAAAATTAGACAAAAAATGAGAGAGTCTTCTTTAAGAAGAATGATGCAAGAGGTGCCAACAGCAGACGTTGTTATAACAAACCCAACTCACTTTGCTGTTGCGATAAAATATGATAGAGAAAAGGAAGGAGCACCGATTGTTTTAGCTAAGGGTGTAGACCATTTAGCACAAAAAATAAAAAATGTAGCTAAGGAAAATAAAGTTGAAATCGTAGAAAATAAGCCTTTGGCAAGAGCTTTATACAGCACAGTAGATGTTGGTAAAGAAATACCTCCAGAGCTATATCAGGCAGTGGCAGAGGTACTTGCATTTGTTTACAAGCTTAAAAATATGGTTTAGCTTTTAATATAGATTTTATGGAGAATTTTTTATGAAAATAAAAGAAGCATTTTTAGGTATTTTTATTATATTAATAGTATTAGTTTTAATCATACCAATACCGTCATTTTTACTTGACTTTTTATTTATGATTAATATATTTTTTGCTGTTTTAATTCTTTTAGATGCTATATATTCTAAAAAGGCTCTTGATATGAGTATGTTTCCTACAATACTATTGGTAACAACATTATTTAGAATATCTTTAAATTTATCATCTACAAAACTTATCCTTTTAGAAGGTGATGCAGGAGAAGTTATAGAAACATTTGGTAACTTTGTTGCTGGTGGTAATATGGTTGTAGGTGTAATTATATTCTTAATACTTGTTTTAGTAAACTTTATGGTTATTACAAAAGGGTCTGAGAGGGTATCTGAAGTTACAGCTAGGTTTACACTTGATGCTATGCCTGGTAAACAGATGGCCATAGATGCAGACTTAAATACAGGGCTTATAAATGATGATGAAGCTAAAGCAAGACGAAAAGAAATACAAGATGAAGCATCATTTTACGGAGCAATGGATGGGGCAGCTAAGTTTGTAAAAGGTGATGCAATAGCAGGTATTATAATAACTATAATAAATGTTGCAGGTGGTATAACATTGGGTATGACTGGTCTTTCCACAGGGGTTAAATTGCCTTTTGGAGAAGCAGTACAAATATATACACTTATGACTATAGGTGATGGACTAGTAGGGCAAATACCAGCTATATTAATATCTACAGCTACTGGTATATTAGTTACTAAGTCTAGCGAAGAAGATGGGATTACATCATCTATTACTAAGCAATTATTTAGTATACCTTTAACTTTATATATAGCAGGGGCAGTTATGATAGTACTAGGGTTTACACCACTTCCTACTATGTTTTTTGTGCCTTTTGGTATAGCGTTAATATTCTGTGGATATCAGCTTGATAAAGCACAAAAAGTACAATCTATTACAGAAGAAATATCTACAGAAGATGAAGAAGTTGAAGAAATTAGAAGACCAGAAAATGTTATTTCATTATTAAATGTAGACCCTATTTTATTAATATTTGGGTATGGTCTTATACCTTTGGTTGATAGTAGCCAAGGGGGAGATTTACTAGATAGGGTTGTTATGATTAGAAGACAGATTGCTCTAGAGCTTGGGGCAGTAGTTCCTATTATAAGGCTTAGAGATGACATAAAACTTGCACCTAATCAATATAAAATATTGATAAAAGGGGTAGAGGTTGCAGAGGGTGAAATATTATTTGACCATTATATGGCTATGAATCCTGGTTATATTGATGAAGAAATAGACGGTATAGAAACTATAGAGCCTTATTTAGGGTTACCAGCTTTGTGGATAACAGAAACTCAAAGAGAACGTGCAGAAGCTTTAGGTTATACAGTTGTAGACCCTCCAGCTATTATAGCTACTCACTTAACAGAAATAATAAGAAATAGCTTAAATGAGTTATTATCAAGACAAGATGTACAAACATTAATAGATAATGTTAAAGAGCAACATCCTGTTCTTGTAGATGAGTTAATGCCTAAACTGTTGGGTATAGGTGAGGTTCAAAAAGTTTTAGCTAATTTACTTAAAGAGGGTATATCTATAAGAGATTTGGTAACTATACTAGAGACATTAGCAGACTATGCTCAAGTAACTAGAGATACAGATATGCTTACAGAATATGTAAGGCAATCTCTTAAAAGAAATATATCTCAAAGGTATTTTGCAGATGGAGAGAATAAGGTTATTACGTTAGACCCTCAACTTGAACAAGAGATAATGGAGAGTATCCAACATTCAGAGCAAGGTTCTTTTATAGCATTAGAGCCAGAAAAAACTCAAATGATATTTAATAGCTTAAATACTCAGTTATCAAAGCTTACATCTCTTGGTATACAACCAATTATTCTTACATCTCCTGTTGTTAGGATTTATTTTAAAAAATTGGTAGAGCAAATAGCACCAGATTTAATTGTTATTAGCTACAATGAAATAGACCCTAGAACAGAAATTCAATCTATTGGAATGGTGGGAATTTAATGAAAATAAAGAAGTATCAAGGTGAGACAGAAGAGCAAGTCATAGAAATGGCTAAAGAGGAGCTTGGAAATGATGCTATTGTTCTTAGTATAAAAAAAATTACACCTACAGGTATATTTTCTATAATAAAGAAACCTTATATAGAGCTAACAGCTTCCTATGATGAAAACAAGGTGAAAATAGAAGAAAAATCTAAAAACTTTTTTGTGGATATGAAAACAAAAATGTCTTCTAATAATTTAGAAGATAAGCTTAAAGAAAAGGAAAACACAATAGAAAAGTTGGAAAAAAGAATATCCGAGTTAGAAGGATATTTAGAAAAGGCTATGAAAAGTCTATCGCTAGAAAAAGATTCTAATAAGATAAAGTATAAAAATCAACTAGTACAATTTATATACGAAATGTTAATATCAAAAGGTGTACACACATCAGTGTGTGATGATATATTAGAAGGTATTGATAAAGAAGAAAATCAAAACATTGATTTAATAGTTAAAGTGGTATATAATAAAATAGTAAAAATATTAGAAAATTCAGCTTGTAAAGAGCTAGCTGTAGAGAGTAAAAATAATAGTAACGAAGCAAAATGTGTAGTTTTCTTAGGGACAACAGGCGTTGGGAAAACTACTACTATAGCTAAATTATCTTCGGATATAATTATTAATAATGGTAAAAAAGTTGGATTTATAACATCTGATACTTATAGGATAGCTGCAGTAGACCAGCTAAAAACTTATGCTGAAATACTAGGAAGCCAAGTAGAAGTTGTATACAGTGCAGAAGACGTTAAAGAAAAAATTGATAAATTAAAACTTATTAATGATTACATTTTCTTTGATACTGCAGGTAGGTCCCACAAAAACCAGAAAAATATGAATGAGATAAAAGAATTGTTAAAAGAGATAGATAATCCAGAAGTGTATCTTGTTATTAGCTCTACAAATAACTTTGAGGATGTAGAAAATATAATTAATACTTATTCTAAATTCTCAGAATTTAATATTATTTTTACCAAAATAGATGAAACGGATACAGTAGGTACAATATTAAACATAGCATATAAAACAAATAATAAAATTGCTTATGTTACAGTAGGTCAAAATGTACCATCAGATATAGAAAGATTTTCTGGAGAAAAAATTGCTAAAGTATTATTAGGGAGTATGTATAAATAATGGATCAAGCTAAGGAACTAAGAAATTTAATAAATAAAGGGCAAAATTTAAATTTAAAAAATAATCTTAATTCTAGAGTTATAACTATTAGTAGTGGTAAAGGTGGAGTTGGGAAATCTAGTTTTTCTGTAAACTTAGCAATATATTTAGCAAGTTTAAAAAAACGTGTTTTAATAATAGATGCAGATTTTGGACTAGCTAATATAGAAGTACTTTTAGGAATAAGACCTAAATATAATTTTTATAGTATGATAAAAGGAGAAAAAAATATCTCAGAAATAGTTACAGAAACAGATTATAATATAAAATTTATATCAGGTGGTAATGGATTAAGAGAACTTTCTACTATAAATAGTGCAGAAATAAGATACTTTATAGAACAATTTGAGTATCTTGATAAGATAGCAGATATAATAATAATTGATACAGGTGCTGGTATAGCACCAAGTGTTACTAGTTTTTTAATGGCATCTGATGAAAACATTATTGTTACAACACCAGAACCAACATCTTTTACAGATGCATACACACTTATAAAAATAATAAAAGAGCAAAATAAAAATATAGATAAGATAAATGTTGTTATAAATAAGGCCGATGATAAATATGAGGCAGATAGAACTATTGCAAAAATATCTTATGTTTGCAGTAAATTTTTAGGTGTTAATGTAAAAAATATAGGGCATATACCATTAGATACTGCTAGTATAAAAGCTATAAAACAACAAAGACCTGCTATATTATCTTTTCCAGAAAGTGATTATTCAAGAGCTATAAAATCTATAGGTGATGTATTATTAGATAAATCTCCAGTAGATAATAACACTGGGATTAAAAGTTTTATGCAAAAATTAGTGCATATTTTTAATAGATAAATTAAAACTGTAAAAGCATATTAATATAATATTTTTATAATTAGGTATTTATTTAAATTTACTATAAAATATATAATAGATTAAGTTTTACAAAAGATAGGGGAAGTTTATTATGATAAGTTCTGGTTCTTTAATAGTTGGTATGGCAGATATGAACATTGCTAAAGATAAAGGGGTATTAATAACATTAGGTTTAGGGTCTTGTGTTGGTATAGCTTTGTATGACCCTGTTGCTAAGGTTGCAGGGCTTGCTCATTGTATGTTGCCAGATAGTAAAGAAATAAAAAATAACACAAATATTGCTAAATTTGTAGATTTGGCTACTATAAAGCTTACTAAAGATATGATAGGATATGGAGCACAGCAAAGTAGAATTGTTGCTAAAATAGCAGGAGGTGCTCAAATGTTTGCTTTTGGCTCTACTCAACAAAATATGAGAATAGGTGATAGAAATGTTGAGGCATCAGAGCGTATGTTAAGAAGGCTTGGAATAAGAATACTTGCTAAAGATGTAGGTAAAAACTTTGGTAGAACTGTGGAATTAGATTCACAAAGTGGAAAATTTACTATAAAAACTATTGAACACGGAACATATACTATATAAAAAAGGTGGTATTTATGTTGGAAAAGCTTAAAATAAAAATAACAATACTTGCAAGCTTAATAGTTACAGCATATGCTTATTTATATAAAATAGATTTTTTAAAAACTTGTTATACAATAATAGTAACTATTGTAGTTTTTTATTTAATAGGTGGTTTTATTGAACTATTTTTACAAAAGCAAATTGAAGAAATTAAAGAAAATAAAAATTTTGAAGAAGAAAACTTCGATGAAATAGAAGAAGTTGAAGAAATTATTAATACTGAAGATGATAGCATACAATAAGTATAAAGTGTGGTGAATAATTTTGGAAGATATTAAGCTATGGGAAGAATATACAAAAAATAAAAGTCCTGAAATAAGAGAGGATATAATAAATAAATATGCAAGGCTTGTAAAAATTGTAGTTGGTAGAATGAATATATACACTAATTCTCAAATAGAATATGAAGATTTAATAGGCTACGGTATATTTGGTCTTATTGATGCTATAGAAAAATTTGACTATAAAAAGGGATATAAGTTTGAAACATATGCTTCTCTTAGAATAAGAGGAGAAATTATTGATAATATTAGAAAATTAGATTGGATACCACGTTCTTTAAGGCAAAAAAATAAAATTATAGAAGATGCTATAGAAAAATTTGAACTGCAAAATGGCGATAAACCTACGGAAGAAGAATTATCAAAAATTTTAGATATGCCTATAGAAAATGTAAAAGACTATTTAAAAAATTATTCATTATATAATCTAGTATCTTTAGATGGATACTTAGAGCAAAATCACGAAAAACCTGTAGATAGTTTAATAGAAAATGAAAAATATTTACCTGAAAAAGTTTTACAAAAAAATGAAGAAAAGAAAATATTAATAGAAGCTATAAATTCTCTTACAGAAAAACAAAAGCAAGTTATTACATTGTATTATTATGAGGAGCTTACTCTTAAAGAAATTAGTAAAATATTAGGAGTTTCAGAATCTAGAGTTTCTCAAATACATTCTAATTGTATGAAAATATTAAAAAATAAATTAGGTAAAAACTATAATATTCTATATTTATAATATATAAATTATATATACTTGAAGATAGGGGTTTTTATGGTAGATATTTTTGATAGAATAGAATTTGAAGATGATGGAATATACTGTTTAGTAGATTATAAAAAAAATAATCCTAAAGGATTTATAACAGATTTAATAAAAATATACAATATACAAGAAGTTAATCATATACAAATAGAAAATGATATAAATGACAAAAAGGAAAAAGTTTTAATAACAAGAGATATAGATGCTATTAATATAAATGAGCGTATAGAAGTTATCATATCCAATGATAAATTCGTTGCAGAGGCTAAGTTTTACCCTCCTATTAAAAATGGAAAGTTATTAACTAAAAAAGATATTTTAGAAGAGGTATATAATTTAAATATTACATTTGGGTTAAATCTAAAATTTATAGATGATTTTATAGATAATAGAGATTACGAAAAAGTATATATAGTAGCTGAGGGTATATATCCTCAAAAAGGTAAAGATGGATTTTTGGAGTATTGTGTAGATATAAACGAAAAGAAAATAAAACCTAAAATTTTAGAAGATGGAACAATAGATTATAAATCTTTAAATTTATTTGAACCTGTATTAGAAGGAACAATACTTGCAATACAGGTAGAGGCTATAAATGGTGAAAATGGCAAAAATATATATGGAGATATAGTAGTAAGCGAAGAGGTTAACCCTCCACCTGATTTGCCTAAAGGTAAAAATACAGAAATATCAAGTGATGGCAAAAGATTAATATCTACTATAAATGGGTATGTTATTTATGAAAAAAATCTAGTAAATGTACTACCTATTTTAGAAATAAAGTCAGATATTAATAATAGTACTGGAAATATAGATTTTGTAGGAAGAGTTATTGTTAGAGGAAATGTTTTAAGTGGCTTTACAATAAATGCAGAAGGCGATATAGATATTTATGGTTGGGTAGAAGGAGCAACAATAATATCAGAAGGTAATATTTTTATTGAAAAAGGTATTCAAGGTGCTAATAAGGCAAAAATTGTAGCAAATAAAAATATTAGCTTAAATTTTGTTGAGAATGCAACACTTATAGCCGAAGGAGATATAAGTGCAAGCTCTATTATGAACTGTAGCGTATTATGTAATGGGAATGTTAGTATAATAGGTAAAAGGGGCTTAATGCTTGGAGGTAAAGCTATTATAGGTAAAGATTTAATAGCAAAGGATATAGGTTCTAATATGTCTAACAATACAGAAATTACAGTGGGTGTAAATTATAAAGTATTAAATAAATATGAAGAATTGGTAAAATTAATAGATAGTTTATCACAAAGATACAATAGCTTGGATAAGATAGTAGAAAAACTATCTAAAATGGATATTAATTATTTATCAGATGAGAAAAGAGCGCTTTTTGAAAAATCTGTAAAAGAAAGATTGGAAATAAAAAGAAAAATACTAAAATGTAAAAATGATTTAAAGATTATAATACCATTTTTTACTAATAGAATGGGAAAAATAAAAGTTTTGAATAATCTTTATGGAGGAACAAAAATAGTAGCTAATAATGCTATTATTTTTATAAAAGATGACATAAAAAGTTGTACTTTACAAAATGTAGAGGGCAAAGTTAAAGTTTTTAGGTAAAGTGTAAGGGGTGTTTATATGGATATAAGACCTGTTGATGTTCAGATGTTTATAAATAAATCTTCACAAATAAATAGAAATGAAGATAATAATCAAAAAAACTTAGACCAAAATTTAATGTTTTCTGAGCATTTAAAAAAGAATGTAGAAACAGATAATAAAAGAACTATTGAAAGCAACAAATCGGAAGAGCAAAATATTAATAAAGATGGCAAAGGTAATGGAAGCCATTATAAAAATAATAAAAATAAAAAAGATAAAGAAGTAGATAATAAAAATAAAAATAAAAGTAAAAATAATGAATTAAGTTTTTTAGATATAAGTATATAGAGGTAAGTATTATATGGAGATATTTAATTGGATTTTTATATTTGTAATGATTATTGGATTTATAATGATTATTGTATCTATTATAAATATTAATAAATATAATAATGCTACACCTGTATCAAGTATAGATGGCTATATTAAAGAAATGAAAGAAGCTATAGACCAAGCAGATTTGGCTATAGATGACTTAAATTTAATGTCTGAAGAAGTTTTTAAAAGATTTGATGAAAAGCAGAAGCAACTATTATTCATATATGATGCCATAGAAAAGAAAAAAAATATGAGTAGTGGTGGTAAATTTGATATAAAAATAGACGAAAATATATCAAAAGATATTAATAAAGAGGATATTAATAAAAAAAATCATATGAGCTTACATCCAATGGCTGATGAAGTAAAAAAACTTCATAAAAATGGTATGTCAGTATCGGATATAGCTAAAAAATTAAATATAGGTAAAGGTGAAGTAGAGTTAATAATAAATCTTGGAAAGGGTAATTTATGAGAGAAAAAAATATTTTTTTAATGGGGCTAGGGACAGGATTAGTAATTGTATCTATTATTTCTCTTTTTTTATATAACCTTTTAAAACCATATGATAGCCATATGGAAAATAACATAACCTCTACAACAACAGAAATTATAACAGAAGCTACAACACAAGATGTATCTAGCACAGAAATATCTAGTATAGAAATGTCTACTAAAGAAATGAAGATAGATACTACTATACAAACAACTACTAAAAACCTTGAGTTATCTTCTAAGCCTAATTTAGAAATAACAACAAGTAAGCCCTTAAAAATAGAAAATTAATAAGTATGTTAGGGATATTATACCTCTTTACAATATATGAATTATTATGTATACTATGTTTATATATTAAAATAATAGAGGCATATAGCAATTATTTCCAGTATAAAAATTAATTTTCAATTATTCAAAAATTAAGGAAGTGATTTAATGAAGATAGAAAAGATAAATGAAAATCAAATAAAATTTTTACTTACAAATGAAGATTTACAAGAAAGAGAAATAAAGCTATCAGAGCTTGCACAAGGGTCTGAAAAAGCTCAAGCTTTTTTTAGAGATATAATGACAGAGGCTATGTTAGATTGTGGCTTTGATGCAACAAATGCACCTCTTATGATAGAGGCTATGCCAGTTACTATGGATACAGTTATGATTATTGTATCTAAAGTTGATAAAGGTATGGATATAGATAAGGTTGTATCTTTAACACCTAAAAGTATGGAAGAAAGAAAATACAAACAAGGTAGTATAAAAATTTTTGAAGATACAACGGAAAGCAACAGCATAATAGAATATGATGAAGTTTATATTTATTCATTTAAAAATTTAGATGATATAATAAAATTATCAGAAAGACTATACAGCACATACGAAGGAGATAGTATACTCTATAAATATCAAGATAGGTATTTCCTATCATTACAAAAAAATTCATCTTTTATAAATAGTCTAGAGCCTGTAATATCTGAATACGGAGAAAAGCATATATCTAATATTATTTCTAAGTATTATTTAGAAGAACACGCAGAAGTTATTATTAAAAGTAATGTTTTAAATATATTAGCTACAATTTAAGACCTAAAATTATTTTTAGGTCTTTTTATATGCCCAATATGTTACCAAATATTTTGTTAGAATGTATA
>NZ_CAUWHO010000020.1:0-35143 GCF_963558545.1 uncultured Tyzzerella sp.
CAATTTGCCCTTTAATATTACACAAAACATAAACTAAGTATAGTTTGGCTCATAAGCACATCTTGTTTAAATTTAGGTTGATAAACTATTTCATATCTACCCTCACTATGTACTCCTATAACACCTATATATTTCTTTTCATCTAAATAGTTTTTATATCTTTCTAAAATAATATTTTTCTTTTCTATTGGTACAACTATCCAACTTTTATTAACAAAAGTTAAATTAGATTCTGCTTGTAAAAGCACCTTTTTAATATCTTCTAACTTAAATTCAAAAGCATTTATTTGATAATTTCCTTGATACTGTTCTATGGTAACTAAATCGGCATTTCCATATCTTATAGGGCATTCAAATTGATATTTTTTAGCCCTATTTTTATTATTATAAAATTCCCAAAATTTATATTTTAAATCTTTTTCATACAAAAACAAACTTTTCCACTCCCTTTACTTTTTATTTTAAAACAAAAAATAAAAAAATTAATTAAGTCCAAAACGTTTATCTAAACTATTAGGACTATCAAGTTCTCTAGGGTTTGTACCATAAGTTGGTATGCGTTCTACATACCAATCGTCCCATAAATTACCTTGTATGTAAATATAATTTCCTTTTTCTAAATTATTAGCATTTATATATAAATGTCCTGCAGGTGTCCAAGCATCAAAAACTGCACTATTAATAGAATACTGTCTACCATCAGGATACCATATAGGTGTAAAATGGGTTCTATTTTTATATGTTGAATATGGGGTTTCTTTAAATTCCATCAATGAGGTTTGTCCATTAAGTTCCATAACTTCGGATAACCTAAAATAGTTTTTATATTCAAAATCGGAAAAATAATTTACTGCATTTTGAGCAGATACGCCTACATCATTATTATAGCTTTCTCTTTCGACATTTTCCCAATAAGCATTACCATCTTCATCATAAGCTATCTCTTTAGTCCTTTCTAGCGTTTTTACAACTATTTCACTTTCTATTTTGTTTCTTATGCCATATCCACTTTTTAAAGTATTTTGTTTTCTTTGTCTTCTTAAAGAAAGAAAATCAGGTCTACTTGGATTATAAATATCAAGCATTTGTGTAGTATATGTTTTCACAAGTGGGTCTGCATATAAATTTAAATATGTATCTAAGTAAGCTGTATATTCATAGGTAGTCCATATCCATTCTTCTCTAGGTGGTGCTTCAGGGTTACTACTTGGTATATATTCTTTTCTAATACTATACTCTGTCCATTTATTTTCTAACATTTCATTTTGGATAATAGGGTTTATTTCAGGTGTTTTATCAGGAAAATTTTTAGGCTTTCTATCATCAGCATCAGGATTAGGTGGTGTTTTTTCTTCTATTTTAACTATTGAAATTTCTAAATCTACCTCCTCTTCAACATCTGCTAAATATGGTTTACCATTATCTGTATATTCTAACTCTTTATACTTTATAATTGCTTTACCAAGCATATCTTGAGGTTCTTTAGGTGTATGCCATTTTACATATGCTAAACTACTACTAGGGTATATTATAGGTTTTGATTCATAAATCTTGTCACCTATTTCAAAAGAAACTGTTGTATAATTTTCATACTCAACTTTTGTTGGTGGACTACCATTTCCTCCCCCAACATAATAAGTTATAATTGGAGTTGCTCCACTTACCTCAATGCTAGTATAAACATCTGTATCTATTCGATATTCAAATTTTTTAGGGTCTGGCTTTTCTTCTTCAGGAATAAATGTAACTGCACCAACACCTAGTTGAGCGATAATATTCTCATTTGTTTGTTTACCTTTATTTCCACCTGCCCATCTTTTTATGCCAAATTCATCTTTTTCTAAAAACATACTTAATGGTAAGTTCATGTGAGAAAAGTTCATTATATTACTTCTTCTTATATATCCATTTAATTGTTTGTCAAGAATAGCAAGTTCTGTTGCAGAGCAAGCATATATTTTACCTTGTATTTTAGGATAACCAACAGGCTCAAGCATTAATTTATATTTACCACTTATCATTTCATCATAGTTAAAATTAGTTAATTGAGCGAAATCTCTTAAAAATGTTTCATCTCCAAAGTATTTTTTTATTGATGATAAACTTCCTCCAACTATTTTAGGTAATTTATATTTAGGCTTTTGATATTTATATGTACTTCCATCTACAGGTTTAACTTTTGGATTATTTATATAGTATAATTTATTTCCTATGCCAAAATGCCACTTTATAGGACTTCTTGGATTGTTCGCAAAGTCTATTGGTGTTGTTACAAGTGCATTAGTTTCTGTATTTACAAGAGTTACCCTTACCCCTTCATCTTGCTCATTAACTAAAATGTTATTTTGTTTGTCATTTGAAGGGTCATAAATATTATTATCACCCCCATTATCTACATTTACATCTCCATTTTTAGTTGATGCTTTAACCATTAAATTACTTGTATAATCAAAAGTTTTCATAGCATTTGTTCTAATTTTTTCTTTTTTAGCTACGCTATAATTATGAGCATATATACTTACTGTTCCTAATATTACTCCTATTATTAAACACATAGGTATGAATATTTTATTACTTATCTTATTTAACTTTGTGTTAATCTTATTAAAAGTATTTTTCATAATTTATCTCCTTTATTTTTTACATATAAAAAAGACTTTAAAAATTTTCAAAGTATTTTAAATAATTATAAATTAATGTCCTACTTGATTTCCACTTAAAGTATCTGTACTACCAAATTCTTCTTCAATTCCACCACCTACTGCATCATTAGGGTTTACACCAAAAGCTTCTTCAAAAAGTTTATCAAAATCATCATTTTTACTATTTGTAGGTTTGCTAGTAGTTTGAGTTGTTGTAGTTTCAGTAGCTTTTTCTGTTACTACTTCTGTTGGTTTTTCTGTTGTAGCTTGAGTTGTAGGTTCTACTTTTTTAGTAGTAGTTTGAGTTGCAGTTTCTTTAACAGATGTTTTAGAAGATATATTTTCCTTACCTAATTCTTTATCCACATTAACAGATTTATCTTTATTAGTAACATCTTGACTTACTGTTTTATTTTCTATTTTTGCTTTATCTTGTGTATTTTCTTGGTTTGTTACATTTATAGTTTCTGTTGCATCTTCAGTTATTACTTCTTCTGTATTTTCTTCATTTGATATATTATCTTTATTAGTAAGATTTTCTTCTATACTTTTACTATCGCCTTCATCTTGGTCTAATTCTGCATTACCATTATTTTCTGCAATAACTCTTTTGTCATTACTTTGTGTTCCATTATATAAAGCATATCCTCCTCCTAATAATAAAACTAATGCTAAAGTAAATACACCTATAATTATACCTTTTTTGTTATTTTTATTTTCTTTGTTCATTTTGATTACCTCCCAAAATACCACAACATAATTTATTTCATTTTATTCTATATCTTTTATTATGTCAACATTATTTTTTCTTTTTTGATTTAGAATATGTAGTATATGATATACCTGTTTTTGGTAGGGTAAATGTTTTCCTTATCTGTCCTTTTGGAGTTATTCCTATTCTAAAAAATTTGTTACCAAAACTTGCTCCAACACCACTCTTACTAAAGTTTAATCTAAATAATTTTCCTATTTTTTTACTTTTGATAAATCTAAATCCCATAATAAAATCCCCTTTATATTTATTTAATTTTATATACAAGGTATAATTTATTATACCTTGTATATAATTATTTGTCAATATAGTAATAGTTTTTATACATTAGTATTTTTTTGTAGTTTAATTGTTTAGATTTTAAAATTAATAGCTTTTATATTCTATTATATTGTTCATATCTATTACATATCCTTTTATATAAATATATGGGTCTTCTATTTTCAATATCTTACCTTCTATTTCAAGAAATCTAACACCTGAACCTGTTCGTTCTATTGCTTTTAATTTTACATTTCTTCCTATCCCATTTATTTTTATCATCTCCTCATATAAAAAAAGACAAGCTATAAATGTTTTTCTTTACATTTCTAAATCTTGTTCTTTTATATTTATTTTTTTGACTTCTCATTTCTTAAATTTTTTATATAATTTTAGTCAAATTTAGTATTTAGCAGTATGTTTTGCTTTTACTTTCATTGGCACACTTACATCAAAGTTATGTCCAAAAATAGTTATAGGATATTCAAAATTATACCTTGTTGTCATAATAAATTTTTTTGTACCACTTCTTATAGGTTCATTATTTATATCTACTTTTATATTTGATATACTATATAATTTTTCTCTATTTTTAGATACCTTTACTAAATCATTATTTATGTATGTTAGCATATCATTTTTAGTTAAATTATTAATTATGCTTGTTTCATCTTCTATGTAACTTTCATAAAAATCATTACCATCAGGTCTATATCCTCCTGAATAACTTTCTCTTGATGTATGATAAAGTTTTGCATAATTCCTTTGTATTGTTTGAACAGTAGCACTTTCTATTAGTTCTCTACTGTTAGTTACTAAACTAATTATGCTTGTCATAGTATAAATTAAATAAAATATAAATAAAATAAAAAATATTTTGCCTGCACCTATTATTGTTGTACTTACTCCTCTATTATCTTTTATTTTATTTTTTACTTTAACAAATATATTGTTTTTATTTAGTATCATCTTTCCAATACACCTCACTCATACCTGTGGCACTTTTTCTTATATTAAATCCTAAATCTAAAAATGGTATTTTTAGTCTATAAGGAAGTTCAACAGTAACTTGTATAGGCTCTAAAAAATTTATTTTACCTGTTTTATCAAAAGTAACATTAGGGTTTATTCCTATTGAAGTTTTAAGTTTATCTACATTTTCATAAGTTTTTGTACCTACTTCTCCATATAACTCTGCCACTCTAACACTTTCATTAGCAAATTGTGTTACCTTATAATTTGTATAAATCAAATGACTAAATCCAAATATAGTTGCAAGAATGATAAATAATACGACTAATATAAAAGTCATCTCAATTGTGTTGTCTACACCTTTAACATCTTTCAACTTATTTTTTAATTTTTTTAATATTTTCATTTTTTAATCTACCTACTTTCTATTTAAAACTTGGTAAATTTCCTATTATCATCGCAGTTATACCTATTAATCCAAGACTTACTAATACCTCTATTTCATATTTTTTTATTCTATCAGGTAAAAGGCTTGCTTCTTTTCTCTTTTGATTTATATATGTACTTTTAAAAGAAGTAGATAGTCTTGCAAAATATTCTCTATTATTTTCACCTCTTGACAACGCAATAAGTCCTCTACATACGTCCGATAACATTGATGAATTTATTCTTGTTTCAAGCTTTTTGAGTGCAGATATTTCATTACTTGTCCTCATTTCTGTTAGACATCTTTCTAAATGTTTCTTAAATACATCATTAGTTCTGTTTTTAAAAGACTCTATTATCCTAACAACATCTGTATCAATAAGCAATTCTTGTTCTATTGTTGTTACAAATCTATAAAGCTCACTTTCTATAAGCACTTTATTTATAGATATCATAGTATATGGATATTTTCTATGCTTATTATATAATCTAAATCCATATACTATTAATATAACAGGCATCATAGGATTTATCATTACTAAAGCTACACCTACTAATGTGTAAAATATAAGCTCCGATAGTCCTTCTGCTGTATATTCTTCAGGCTTTTTATCAATATTAGCTAAAAATAAAGTCTTTTCTAATTTTTTTCTTTTAAGTTCATCTATTTTTATATAATTTAATAATTGATAATAAATTTTAGCCTTAGCTTCTGTTATAATACTTTCACTTTTGGTACTAGTTTTAAATCTTCTAAATGGTTTTACGTATGCACTATCAGGTATTTTAAGAATAGAACACAAACAATTATATAAACCATATCCAAAGACTAAGCCTGCAATTAATTCCATATATTTCTCCTTTCAAATTAATTTTCTAAAGGTTTTACTAATTTCATTACGCTAAATATAGCGTGAAATACTAAAGCTACACCTATTGCTAATATTATTTTTCCTATTGTTGTAGTTAATAGTGCTACTAACCAACTTCTGTTCATTAAAAGCAAAAAAGGAATAGCCAAAACTGTCATTCCTACCATAGTTAAAAAATCATTTTTAGGCTTAGCAAATAGCATATCTAGTTCACTATTTACTACTTGTAAATCTGATAGTTTAGCAACTATTGGATTTAAAACTGTTTTTAAAGTATGGTTTGATTGACAGCTTATAAGTGCTTCACACCATTCTTTAAATATTTTATTTTCTATACTATTTTGTAATACTTTTAATGAATACTCAATATTTGGATTTATTTGTGTATTTATTAAAAAATCTTTAAAATATCGATGTAATGGTGGATTTATAAACGATAAATTTTCATTTACACTCATCACAATATTTTCTGTTCTTAAATAACTTGTAGTTATAATACTCATTGCTGTTTCAAGTTCCGATGTTAATTCTTCTTTATATAAATTCATTTGTTGTTCCATTATCATAAATGGGACTAAAAATAAACCAATTGCTAAAACAGGCATTAAGTATAAATTATTTATTGCAACACATACACTAACACCTAATACGCCACTTAAACAACCAATAGCAAATATAAAAGGTAGTTGTTTCTTTTTATTTGTAATTTCTAATATATAATTAACCTTTTTTATTTGGCTAATTATATAGTTTTCTTTATTTTTTCCTTTTATAATATTAATTTTCTCTCTAACATTTACTTTTTTAGCTCTCATCAAATAATTTAAGCCTTGATTTGTTATAGATAAAAAATTTATATTTAATATATTAAACAAACCTACTGTTATGAGAAAAAATATAACTATCCCTAAAATTCCTTTTAACATTTTTTATTCCTTTCTAAGTTTATTTAAATCATTTGTTGGCATACCATTATTCATTAACCTTTTAGCCAATTTTTCACTAATACCTCCAACTTTTTTATGATTCCCAACTATAACTGTTTTTCCATCTATAAGTTTTGTTTCTTCTACTTCAAAATTAAAAATAGGGTTAAATCTCACTTTTTTATCATCATCTATATAACTTTCCATTATCTCCATTATTTTTCTTGATTTATCTTCTAGTTGTTTTGCAAAAATGACAATAGGAAATGCTCTTATTATATATTCAAACAACCTTTCATCGTTTATATTAGCATCGGCTTTTAGACATAAACTTAATATTCTATCATAAGTATCTTCTGCACTTTCTGCGTGTACAGTAGTTATAACATTATGTCCTGTTCTACTTGCTTCTTGAGCAGTATATGCTTCTTTATCTCTCATCTCACCTACACATATAATATCAGGGTGATATCTAAGTGCAATTGCAAGTAACTTATCTTGGTCTACACAAAATTCTTTATTTTTATTTTCCTTTGTTTCTGTGGAAATAACATTATTTATTATGTTACCATTTTCATCTCTTTTTATTAAATCTAGTTCTCTTGAACCACTTTCAATAGTATATATCCTTTTATTATTAGGTATAGTTGATAATAACCAATTTGTCAAAGTAGTTTTACCACTACCAGTACCTCCTGCTATACATATACTTGTTCCGTATCTTAAAACAAGTTCTAAAAAATCTAGCATTTCTTGTGTAGCTGTTCCTTTTTCTAAAAAAGTAGTTTTTGAAACACTATTAGAATTTACATTTCTTAAACTAAAGGTTACCCCTACTTCTTCATCTACAATAGGAGGTATAATTACAGTTATCCTTCTATTTTTCCCTATTTCCCCTAGTGCTATTGGTTCGGCATCATTTACTCTATTTCTAGATATAGATAATATCCTTCTTATAACACTTAAGGTTTGTTCTTCATCTTGAAATTTTTCATCTAATTTAACAATTCTACCATCACTATAATTAACATATATACAGTCCCAAGAATTACCATTTATTTCTTCTACATTTTCATCAAATATATATTTATTTAAAAAACCAAATTCAAAAGAATCTGTATATATTTTTTCTATTAACTCGTCTGTTGAAATATTTTCAACTGCTAACGAATTATCCTGTAAATACTTTTTTATATTTACAAAGATTTGCTTTTTAACTTCTTCTTTATTATCTATATCAAATAAATTTAATATAGTATCGGAAAAATTTTGTGTTAAATAATCTGTTGCCATTTCTAAAACTTTATCATAATCTACAAGTTTTTTGTTTTTGAAATCAACTCTTTGTACACTTATGTCTATATTTTCATCCTTATCTATCAACTAAAATACCTCCTTGATTAAATTATTTAACTGATTGTTAAACTCATTATCTTTTATATCAAGAAGTAAATTCCCTTTTTCTACAATATCATTTAAATCTTTACTATATTTTAGTTTATAATTGTATCCATTAACTTTATTAAATACCTCATCATAAATACCTCGTTCATCAATTTTATTTAATAAAACTATTTCTTTTTTTATGTTTATATCTACTGTATCTAAAAAGGCTTCATTACTACCAAAATAACTAGCACTTTTTAATTCTTGCATACATAATTTTATACATAAATCAACTTCACTAAAAGCAACAGATGTTAGTTGATTATATATAAACGATGTAGAGCCATCTATTATAATATAATCAAATTCTTTATTTAATAGTCTAATTAATTGTTTAGCAATATCCTCACTGCATTGAGGATACTGAGCATAGTTTTCACAATTTTTAAAACCTAATAAAGCTAAATTATTATATTTTTTTAATGTAGTTAAATTTGAAAAAACTAATTCACTTGTTACTTTTATAGGTGTAAAAAGCACACCTAAACTTTCTAAATTTTCAAAACTACTATTAGAGAAAAAACAATTTGTCATAGGTGTTATTTCATCTGTATAAACTACTACAACATTTTTATCTTTATTTCTCTCTGCTAATTTTTTAGCTATTAATGTAGATAGAACACTTTTGCCTGAATTTGCACTACCCCACATTAAAATAGATTTAGCTCCTATACTATTTTCTTCTAAGATGTCATCTTCACTTATAATTGGCTTTTTTATTTTAAATCCCATAATTATTTTAAATTCCTTTCTATTTAGACTTATTGCTTTTTGAATTATTATTTACTGTACCTTTTTTATTTTTTGTATTTTTTTCTTTAGATTGTTCTAACTTTTCTTTATCTGTAAATATATATAAAACAGAATTATCTTCTACTTTATATATTAAGTTTGCTTTTTCTAAAAATTTAATAGGTACATAGTTTATACCATTATAATTATAAGGTGCAATTCCTAGTTTTTGTGGTTCTTCATCTTTATTAAAACTATATTCATCTTCTATTGTAGAAAATTTAATAACTATATCTCTATTTGTTAATTGTATAGTTTTTTCTGCTTGGTCATAATAAACTTGATAACCTAATTTTTCAAATAGTATTTTTGCAGGTACAAAGATGTTATTATCTACTTTTAAAGATGGGTAACTAATACCTGAAAATTCTAATAAATTATTATTTATATAAATTGCATTTTCTTCAGGTTCAGTTGGTTTTTCTTTTAAAGATAAATCACTACTTGTATTGTTGTTTGCATTTTCTTCTAAAGGCTCACCTTTAATTATTTTTTTCTGTTCATTTAAAAGTTTCTGTTTTCTTTCATCATTACCTCTATAAACTAATTGAAAATGTATTTCATCTAAATTTTCTGCATTAGCAAGTAATAAACTTTGTTCTTCCATAGTAAGTAATGTTACTGTACTCCCTAATTTTTCTGCATTTTCATTTTCAGAGCCTGTATCTAATCCTTTTGAGTCCGATACACTTATTATTTCAACATATTTAAGTTCTTCAGGTATATATGTATCTTTGTTTCTATTTTCATCTGTTCTACTTAATATGACTGATACTATATCTCCACTTTCAAGCTTACCACTAAGTCCTTTTGCACTTGAAGTTATAGTTACAGATATTGCTCTTTCATCTTCTCCTAAATTTTCAAGATAAGCACTCCCATAAATTGCTTCAATAGATAATTTATCATTTGTAATATAATCATTTGATACCATAGAAGTTTTAGCATATTTCCCTAAAACTTCTTCTTTATTAGTTATTAAGCCTGATATATCTCCTGATAGCTTTTTATATCCTAACATATCATCTGTTATTTTATCACCCACTTCTATTTTTTTAGTTGTTACAACAACATTTTTAACTTCATTTGAGCCTGTTTTTATGTTCATTGATGTAAAAGCTACCACTAAGCCTGTTACTACACAAAAAATACCTACTGCCATTTTATTTTTTGTAAGTTTTCTTAACTTTTCTTTCATATCTATTTTTTCTCCTTATAAAATTTAATTAAAATTTTTTATACAATTATTAAAACAATATTTATTACTATAGATAAAAACATAAATGGAGCATACGCTATTTCTTTAACTTTATTTACTTTAAATAATCTTCTATATAAAATACATAAAATTTCCGAGATAATATAAAACTCCATAGTAAAGTAAAACCCTTTTAGAAGTCCTATAACACATATTAATTTTATATCTCCTCCACCTTTATAATTTTCATCTATAAAAATACATATTAATAATATTAAAATTGCTACCAACATTCCTGTTATGTATATTTTTTTATATATAAACAAGCCTATAAACAATGTTAATAGGCTTGTTTTATTATGTATTATATGTTTTTTTATATCAATAACAGAAATTATAAATAATATTACTGCTAAATAAATATCCTTCATAAATTAACTTGTTTTTATAAGATTAAACATTTCTTTTAACTTATCTCCAATCATATTAAAGAATTCAGGGAAAAATTTATTTATGAATGTTATTGCTAATCCGACTAAAATTAAAGCAATTATTATCCAACCACCTTTTTCAGTTGAACCATCTGCTCCATTTTCTTCGTTTAACTTGTTAACTAATCTCATCATTATAGCTTGTCCAAATGCTACTGTTTTTAACATCTTATCATTTAATTTTCTTTTTAATATACGCATTTTAAAGTCCTCCTAAAATACAATGAATTTTTTATTTTAAATATTTTTATAAATTTTTTTATTTTATTAATAAAATCTCTTAACTACAATCATAAAACCACCCCCTTTAAAAATTTTTTTAATTCTAAAGCCCTTTAATAATATCATTTATTTCTTTTAAAATATTATCTTTAAACTCAAGGTCTATTTCTTTATTTTGAAAAAACTTTTTAATATCGTCTTTTTCAAATATTTTATCTATTAAACAAGTTTTTTCAAAAATAATTCCTACAGGTTTTTGATAATAGTAAAATAACTCCATTTCTTCTGTAAATTTTTCTATTTCTAGCCTTTTACGGCGTTTCTCTTTAGAAAACCTATTTTTATTATCTTTATTAAATAGATTATTAAGTTTTTCATTTATATTGGTATTATTTTCTTGTATATTATTGTTTTTACTTTCTTCTATCCTTTTAGATAATGGTATATTATTGTTTATATTATTGTTATTTATGCTACTATCAAATCTGTTATCTTCAAAATCTTCTAAAATACTATTAGACTTATTTTGAAAACCTTGATTTTCTTCAAATTTTTCTTTTTTTGATTTCGCTTTATCTTTAAACTTACTTTTTCTTTTAGGTTCTTTTTCCAGAACCTTATCTTTTTTATCTTTATTTTTTAAATTGCCTAAAACATTACCCCAAAAACCTTTTTTATCAGGATTTTTTTCTTCTGCTAAAAAATCCACTTGAAAACCAATAGCGTTAGCATAATTTCTACTATTATTTTGATTATGGTCTAAACATATTTTTATTTCATTAAGCATATTATCTTTGCTTGTTACAAAGTTATAAATACCACTTGCAAAAAATCTGCCCAATAAAATATCACCTTTTGTTCTTTCAAAAGCTACAATTATTATTGTTACACTGCTTTTAAAAGTCCTTAAAGATGATAACTTCTCTATTATTTCTTTATCATTATCTACTATATAATCTACATCAATAGCTAAAAATTCTAAATAATTTAATAAACTATTTAAGTTTTTATCTAAATAATCTACTAAACTTCTACTTTGTTCTACTTGAACATCTATTCCTAATTCTTTTGCTTCTTCATCAAATATATGCATATTTTTTTCCGATGAAAAATATATAAACATACAACTTCCTCCTTGCTCTCCACTACTGTACTTCCATTTCTTCTAATTTATCTAAATATTCTTTTGGTGGAAATGTATTATATTCTTGTATTTTAATATCTAATTCCTTTTTATTATCATAGTTAAAATATAAGACAATACTTATAAAAACTAAGATTAATAAAAATATTAGTTTTTTCAACCTTTTAACACCTCCTTATTTTCATCTATCTTTAAATCATCATAGCTATATGCCCAAGCACCTTTTATTTCATTTTGCATAAATTCAGGACTAAAAGTTTCATTTGATTTTTTTTCACTCCAACTATCATTAACTTTTATGTTTCCATCCTCTGTAAGTCCTGTTAGTACAATAAAATGTCCCCCATTAGTAAAATATCCACTACTAATTCCATTAGGTGTATTATATCCTTTATAACAAGTAGATACTATCATAACTTTACCTTGACTTAAATTTTCTACTAAACTACTAGCACTTGTTGATACTTGCTCTGCATTAAGTCCAAATTCCCTAGCACCTGTTGTCATTAACTCCCAACTGCTACCAACTCCATTAATCCCCCAACCACGACTTGTACTAAAGTCTGCCATAGTTTGTGGATTAACAGATGTATCTCCTGTTAGTCCTACAACAACCATTGCTAATGATGTAACTCCACACCCTGCTATTTTTATTGTTGTGCCTGCATATGAGTGATTAGCCCATCTTTTATCAAATTGAAAAAATAAAGGTATATCTCTTCCTTCGTATATAGCATTATCTTTTATATGATTTTCATTTTTAAAATCTTGTAAAATATGTGCTATTTCACTATTTGTTTCTACTCCTATAACTTTTATTAATGCACTTATAGGTGATGTAATTATGTAGTAAATAAAAGTCAAAAAAAGAAAAATAGTTGCTATTCCTATTATTAAACTTGTTATAAATTTTTGTCTTTTTTCTTCATCTAATAACCTTAATATTAACTCTTTTATCATTAAATAAGCTATTTTAGGCATTTACTATCTTCCACCTTTTCCACCTAATATATATTTAGCTTCATAATCTGCAAGTTCCATATTGAAAATATAATGTTTACTGCCATTAATTAGTAGTCCACGCCCTTGAATACCTGCTTGAATTATATCTTTATGTATTTGCTTTAATTCAAAAGTATCAACTATTTCTTGCAAGTCTTTACCATCACTACCTAAAAATATTTTATAACAAGGTAATGTCAGTAAAGCTTGTCCATATACCTTTATTCTTGGGTCTAAAAAGTCTATTATTGATTGACTAATAACAACTAAACTTCCCTCATATTTTCTGCATCTTTTCCCTATATTTCTAAGTCCTATTAAAGTTTGAGGTATTTCAGGGTCTATAAGTAAATATGCTTCATCGCATATAAGCATTATTTTTTCCTGCCTGTCTTTAGTTATTTGTTGCCAACACCAACTTATTATGTTAAAATACTGTGCCTTTTTTATTCTCTCACTAGAATTGTTTAAGTCATAAGTATCTAAACATACAATCTTGCTCTCAGTATGTAATCTTGTATGCTTATTAAATAAAAATTGGTCTTGTCCATTTATTAAATTACCTATAAAAAGAATTAAGTCATTATAATCTTCTATTGTCTTCTTATCTTCTTCTAATTCTTTATTTTTCAATAAAACCTCGTATAAATCACTTATTATAGGGAAATCTTTATTATCTAGTTTGCCCACATCTGTATCCCAATTTATATTAAAATTATTGTATAGTTTTATTAAATTTTCATTTAATAAAGTTTTTTGTCTTTCTGTAATTTCTGCTAGGCATAAACCAAAAAATACTTCTAAGTTCTGTAAATGCAGTGCTAATGCACCTATTCCATCAAACTCTTGGTCTACATCATCATTTTTATTTTCATTGCTATCATCTAGAGATATAGGCTTTATTTCAAGAGGATTGATACTCCCCTTATTACTACCACCTAAATTTATCCAATCTCCACCTAAACTTTTAACAATGCTATCATATTCTCTCTCGGGGTCAACTATAAGAATTTTAGTTCCTAACATATACTCATTTACTATAATTTTCTTTATCGCAGTTGACTTCCCCTTGCCTGGAGCACCAACTGCAACAATATTACTGTTAGTTCTATCTCCTCCTCGTTTCCACAAATCTATTATCATAAGTTTTCCATTTATATCTTTTGCAAAATAGAAACCTTGCTCATCACTAAAACCTTCGCTAGAATTAAAAAAACCACCTATGTAAGTAGATAATAAAGTCACTCTACCTGATATTTCTTTTAAAATTTCGGTTGTATATCCATATGGCGATATACTTATAAATCCATCTTCTTGAAAAAATGGTATTTGTCGTATATTACAACCAAGTCCTATTGCTGTATTAGTAAGTCTTTCACTATTTCTTTTTAATGCTTCTTCTGTATTTCCTACAACAAGCATTATATTTGCCATTATTCCAATACTTTCTCCATTTTGTTCAATTTGTTGTAATATATTTTGTCCGTCTTCAACCCTTTGTTCTGCTTGCATTCTTTTATAGTCATCTCTTTCCGATATGGCTCTAACCTTATTGTCTGCTATACTTCTACTTAATGCACTAATTAATATACCTTCTGCTTGTGGTATAAATTCACTAATCATTATAGTCCCTTGTGTATTACTAAGTTTTCCAAGCCAACCATATTCAAGATTACTAGGATATTTAGAGAGTATATAGCACCTTGCTAAATTTTCTCCTATTTCTATTCCCCTATCTTTAAATTTTAAAATCATAGGAGATATTATATTTAATAAAGTTTCATTTATATTTGTTTTACAACCTTTCATTTTATTCCACCTCATATAATTCTAAGTTATTAATTAATGATATGCTATTTTCAAGTTCCATAGCCTCAATGTTGCCATACGATGGATTTGAAAATAAATTACACAACCTTGCTATTTCTTCTGTATTACAAATACTAGCGTGAATTTTACCTGCTTGAAATTTTCTACATATATCTTTAGTCATTTTTTCTAAATCTAAAGCACTATTGTTGCTTATTTCTTTGCTAACAATAAAGTAATATTCATTTTCAAGCTCATTACCATTAGTTGAATATTTATGTAAATACAAAGTTGCTTCTCGTAAAAGTTCCTTTTGCTTTAAATTCCTAGAATTACGATACATATCCCTATAATTATTTACAATTTTACTCATATCAACAGGTTTTGATATTTTAAACATTCTTAAATTAACTTTTAATGACGCAAACTCACTACACAATGCTTTTGTTAATAAATTTATATCTGTTTTATTCATCGTACTTATAGCTACTGTTCCTAATTTTATAAATGCTAAAATATTATTATCTTTTGTGTATAGCAAATTATTTTTTATATCTGCTACATTTATGTATTGATTTGTTGTTATTTTATTATTTTTCTTTTTTGTTTTCTTCTTCATCTAAATATTCTTCCCACCAATCTTTATATTTGAATTTATAAGTATTTTGTTTTTTTAAATAGTTATAAATACCTATTAATTGTTTAATAGTTGAATAATTGTTAGCAGGATTTTTCACTACTAAAAAGTAAGAAAATATTCCCATAGCTATCATTATTAATATTGACACTTGAAAGCCTTTAAAAATAGTTATTATTACTCCTATTACTAATGTAAAAATCATTAAATATCCAAAATATTTTAATTCTTTTCCACTAATATTAGGCAATATCTCTTTTTCAGTAGATATATTACTAGGCATATATAAGTTATTTGTTGAATACTCTTTTTCTCTATCGTTCAATTTATCACTCCTATTTAAAATAATGTTCTATAATTTCTTTTATAGTAAAAACAGAGCCTGATATTACAAATGCTATAATACAGTTTTTTATTTTTTTTATATAAGTTTCTTTTTCTTCAATGTTATACATTAAGCCTAATATATGACTTGCTAATTTTGTTACTGCACCTATTGCAATAAGTGTTAACATCATATTTATTAATTGATTTAATGTGTCCATACTGCTCTCCTATTTTTTTACATATCTACTTATTCTAGACATCATACTAGCTGTTTGATTAATAGTCATCATATTTATACCACTACTGCCAATTCCTATCATAAATTGTTGTAAAAATTGTGGTGTTTTAAGTCCCATAATCATTGCACCTATACCAAAAAATATATTGCCATTAGCAATTACTCCAAAGCCTAACTTTATCATAGCAAGTTGTATAACAACTGTTATACTATTTTGTATAAATAATTTAATATAAGGTGCAAAAACACCATTATCACTGTCTATTAAACCAACAGTTGCTATCGGTACTCCTAGTCTTAATATTAGCATTTCAAGTCCACGCTTTATAAATTGAAATACTAATAATAAATAACATATAAAAAATACTAAAACACCAAGACTTACAAATAGTCCACCACCTAATACTAGATTTGTAAATATAGTCATTAATGATGGGAAAGTAACAAGCCCAACACCTTCTAACATCTTATCTATAAAATCTGTTGATATATTTACAAATACATCGTATATAAAGGTAAATGAAAATATGATAATTAATGCTTTTGAAAAGCCTATAATTATATTCTCTAAAGACATTGTTGGGTCTCCGTCAGAGCCAACAATGTATGTGTCAAATATTTTCTTTAAAAATTTAAATATTAAAAATGCTATACCAAAACCTGTTGTTATTTCAAATAATTTATCAAAAAATATCTCACTTCTACTACTATCACTTGCCGTATTTTGAAATATAGAGCCATCACTTATATGATTTTCTACAAAAAACACTATGTTTATTAATTTAGCAAATACTATATCAGCTATTGGAAAAGCATCTTTAAAAAAGTCTATTAATAGAGCTTCTAAAATTTTTGTCATACATTATGCTCCTTTTACTCCAAAATAATTTCCAATTATTTTAAATACTACACTTATTGACATTAATGCAATCCAAGCAATTATTATGGTTAATATTTTCTTATTACATTGTTTACTTTCCATTTCATCACCTGTATAATGTTTTTTAAACAATTGAATCCCAACTGTTACTAATGCTACACCTGAAGAAAGTAGCATTAGTAAATTTAATCCATCTTGTAACATTTTTTGAAAACCTTTTGTAATATTATTATTTATTAAATCGTCTGCAAACACAAAATTAGTATTAATAAATAAAATCGATACTAAAAAGCTATAAAATAATATTGCTTTTTTACTAAAATTTTTTAATATATTTTTCATTATAAGTTCTCCTTTAAAATATTAAATTTTGGTAAAAAAAAAGAATTAAACAATAAAATTATCTAATTCTTCATATAAGTTTTTATTAAAATCTTGCCACAATCTAATCTCTATATCGCTGTTTTCTTTTTTAGGTCTTTTTGTCTGTCTTACTTCTATAACCTTTCTATTATGCTCTTTATCTCCTAACCCAAACATCTTATTAAATTTCCATTTAGATAAATCAGGAGAATAAAATATAGCATTATTCCCACTTTTTAAAACAAGGGTATTAGGTCTTACTATTTGTTTTATTTCATAAGGTGTTAATAATGGTCTTTCTATATAGCTTGTACTAGAAGTAAAGCTACTTTTCCCATTACTTTCTGTAACATTTATAGCCGTATAAGTTCCTAACTTTTTACTCATTTCATTAAGTGTATCTATATCTTCACTTTTTAGGTATATTAAAGTTTCTGCATTATCTTTTAATGTACTTGCCGTATTTTCATCATATACTTTTATAAATTGGGCAAAACTTTGTATAAATAAATTAAATCTAATACCATATCCTGCAGATACTGTCATTTTAGATTCCATACCATTAATAGCAGGGTAGTTACCAAACTCATCAAGATTAAAATTAACTCTTATAGGTAACCTATTACCATTAGCTTTTGCATTTTTTATAAGAGAGTTATGATACTGACTTATAAATAATCCTGCAAGTGAATTATATGTTTCTTTTTGGTCAGGTAATATTATAAATATAGCTCTTCTTTTACTACTATCATTTATATCAAAGTCTGTTTTTTTACTCATTTCATATATAAAAGGATTTGAAAAAAGCCTTAATGTAGATAATGCCGAAGTAAAAAAGCTACCCCTTGTTTTTTCAGGTGCAACAAGCGATATACTTGCTTTCATTTTTGCAGGGTGGTTATCAGGTAATTCTTGTATATATTTATTAAGTGGTGTTTTTCCATTTTCATCGGATATACACATTTTTGATAAAAAATTATATACATTAGTTAAGTTTTGATATTCAGGATTATTTTTATTTTCTATAACTACAAGTAATATTGCAAAAGCAAGTATAGATTTTTCTCCATTTTCCCAAATAGGTTCTGTACTACCTTTTTGTACTAGCATATCAACTATATCTTCTACACTATCAATAGCTCTTGTTATATCTCCTTCATTTACATAATCAATAACATTTTGTAAAAAGTTATAACTATTACTTTTTTCAGGTTCTTCAAAATCAAGTGCTATTACCTCATATCCTAGATTTTTTAAAAACTCATTTGTATAGCAAAATAATTCTCCTTTAGGGTCGCTTAAAATCATATTTTCTCCTGCTAATGCTTGTATCCCTATCGTTTGTAATAAAACTGTTCTACCCTTTCCACTTCTAGTAGCACCTAATATTATTGCGTGTGTGTCATCATCATTATAATAAATTTTTTCTTTATTATTAACTTTTTCTAAACCTAAAGATATACCACCTTTTTTAAACTTATATTTTTGAAAATCTTCTTCACTTACTTTTTTATTAGCCAATAAAGCCCTTATTAGCTTATTATCTTCTACTACATTATAAGAAAATTTTTCATTAAACTTATTTTTATCTAAAAACCAACTAGAGCCATATTGAAATTTATTTTTTATTGGCTTTGGTATAAAAATACCATCCATTATTTCAATATTTTTCTCGTCATATCTTAAGTATTTCTTTTCATTATACCCTATAAAATATGTAATAAATATTGTTATAAGCATTGTAATTGCTATAAAAAGTAATATCATATCTTTTAATAAAATATCTACAAATATTTTATTTACAAAAATAAATACTATAAAAAATGAAACTATACTACTTACTATTAATGCCCCTATTATTAACTTTAAAAATTTTTTCATATATAGTCCTCCTAATTAAGTTAGTCTATATTTTCTGTATCTTTACTCTCAGAATTTTCTTTCTTTTCTAAAAATTCTGCCTCACTTACTATTATTTCATAGCTACTTCTTTTTTCTCCATTATCTGTTGTCCAAGAATTTACTCTTATTGAACCAACAATACCTATCATTTTACCTTTAGTAAAATATTTGCCAATAAATTCTGCAAGACTTCCGAAGGAAACACAGGCTATAAAATCAACATCTGCTTCACCTTCTTTTTTAAATTTACGATTTACTGCTATGCTAAATCTTGTAATAGCAGTAGGTTCTACATTTTGTGAGTATTTTACATCAGGGTCTTTAACAAGTCTTCCTGCTAAAATAACTTTATTCATCTTATCACTCCTAAATATTATTTTTTTAAAACTTTTATTTTTTTACTTTTTTTATGTAAAATTTCCATTTCAATAGGTGTATTTTTAATAATCCACCAATTAATAGGATTTAAGTTTTTATTTTCTAAAAACTCCATTTGTTTTCTAGTTAGATTTTTACCATTTTTCATAAAGCACCTCCTTTCCAATATTTTAGATATAAAAAAAGTACCCTATAAATATAGACATTTCTTCCTTTCTATCTTTCCCATTCAATATTAGATTTGTTTTCCATTTTTTTAGCTAACTCTTTCTTAGCAACTAAACTATTTTCATTGTTTTGTTTTAAAAATTTATTGTTATTTTTACTCTCATTTTTATTCATAAAACTAATTAAATTTGATAATAAACTTAACATTTCTTGTTTTTCAAAATTTGTTTGTTCTTCATCTTTTTCTTTTTTGTATTCTTCAAACTCCTCCTTTCTAATTTTAAACTCTTTTTTGTTTATATTTTTACAAATATTTAGTATTTGATTACCTGTAAAATTTAAAAGTTCATCTTCTGCCGACTTAATACTCTTATCTATATACTTTTCATTTTTGGTACTAAATTTTGTTATGTCTTCCATAGATTTTATGTAATTTTCAAAATTTTTTCTAACATCAATATTACTAGCTAATATTTTTTTACTAATAACGTCTATTTCTTTTTTTACATTTTCAGGCATAAAAGCATAATTTAATCTGCCTGTTTTTGGTAGGTCTTTTCTTAACAAATAAATATCTTTCATTATTTTACTAACATAATTATCATCTAAATTTATATTAAAAATCTTACTATTATTTAAATCTAAATCTAACGTTTTTAACTCTTTATCATATTTTTTATATTCTTCATCTGTCATAGTAAAAGTTGGGTCTAATTCTTTTATCATATCTTTTAAAAAATTTTTATAATTATCTTTACTTTTATTTTTATTATCATATAAATTTTGTAAGTCATCTTTAAAAACATCGTTTGTTAAAAATCTTCTTATTTTATAAATATTATGTTTAGGTATGCTCTCTCTTAAAATTTCTTGATTTTTATCCCAAGCCATAAGGTGCATATGTGGATGTCCTTTTTCCATATGGACAGAACATACATATTCAAAATCTTCAATTTTAATGCTCATTTCTTTAGCTAATTTTTTAGCATTATTTTTTATTAGTTCTTCCCAATTATTTCTATTTTCAAAACCTTTTTCTACTGCATCTTCTTCTTTTAAAGATATAATACATTTATAAAAAGTTGTTTTATCTTTTGACTTTTTTAAAATATGTTTTTTTATTAAATCAAATTCATTTATATTCCCAAAGTTAGAATATCCTATTTCGGATACTTTACCAAAACAACAAAAATTTTGTCCATCATTGTGCATAGCTCTAGGTCTTTTACATATATAATCAAAATGCCTTGCATTTAAACTTGGTGTTTTAGATTTATTTGGGTGATTAAATCTCACTTTAAAGATTACATTTTTCATAATTTATCAACCTTATGGTCTTTAGAAATTATATAAACATAACCTTTTTTCTTATTTTCTGTTAAGGCTTCTTCTAAAGATACTCTATATCTTGGCTCTACAAATTTTGACAGTGCATCTCCCAAAGCAAAATGACTACTAGCACTCATTATTGCACCTTTTGAACATATAGCGATTAATCTATTCATATATGGGTCTAGTGTTGTTTCTAATTCTTCATTAATCATTTGCCTTAAAAAAGTAATTTCTTCGCTATATGAATTTATAGCAAGTCCTTTGTCTATAAATTCACGAATAGCCATTGATACATTTCCATTATGATGTTTATTTGCATATTTTTCTAATTGTTCTTTTTTATGTTTTGGAATTTTAAACGGAATATACTCCAATTGCTCTTTCATAATAAACCACTCCTTTTAGGTATGCATATTTCAGTGTTACAAAAATGTTACTCTAATATTTAAAGTAACACCGTTGTAGGCGAGCCTACAAGCTGTTTTCAAGGTGTGTGGTAACACACCTTATCCTGCCTTGCTCGTTTTTACTCGCTTTTATGTTGGGGCAAGCCCCTATCCCCCATTAACGCAAAAAATAAAAATATTATAGCTCTATCTCTAAATTTTTTTCTATTCCCAAAGTATTACTTATTCCATTTATATCCTTAAATATATATGTAGCAAGATTTAATGTTTCTTCCTCTTGCTCTTTAGAAATATAGGTATTTTCAAGTTTTTTAATTTCAGGTTTTTTACTATTTATATTTAATTCGTATCCTCCTACATCTTGCCCTTTTTCATCTTTTATTAAAAACACCATATTTTTATCTATATCTTGGTAAATAACATTATTTCTAAACAACTCTAAAAGCCTTTGTTTGGGAATATTAGTTTTTTGTAATAAAGTTTGATAAAGCTCATTACTATCACCTTTTTGTTTTGGAATAAATTTATCTTTTATATAATTTTTTTTGATAAATCCTTTATAACTATCTTTACTCCAATCTTCAATACCTATTTTTATGTTGTATTGATTTTCTTTAGCTTTTATATCTTTATAAATTTGACTATTTTGATTTTGATATTCTTTATATAACTTTGTATTTTTATCTACAAATAAAAATATAGTATCTATTCCTTTATTATCTTTTATAACATTATCTATATTGTCTAAATTATCTATGTTATTTACATAACAGGTATTAACAGAAGTATTCATTGCCAATGTAGATACTATGTTATCGTATAGAAAAACACATTCACTATTTTCTATTGATTTAAAAAATAATGGCTTTTCTACACCTTTATTTAATAAATTAAGTTTATAATCTTTATTATAAATATCCCATTCATAACCACCTATACTTTGTCCTTTTTCATCTTTTATTAAAAATACTGCTTTTCTGTCTTCTTTTTCAAAAAGATTTTCTAATAAGTTTTTATATACTTTTTCTTTGTCAATATAATCAAAATTAATATCAAGCATATTTTCTAAATGATTTTTTAATCTTTCTTTATTATCTAAAATTTTAGGCTCTAAAAATGGCTTGTCTAAATATTTTATATAATCTACAAATTTAGTGTTTATATTAGATTCTTTATCATTTAAGTAGTCTTGCCAAGTTTGATTTAAGTCCTTATTTTTAACAGTGATTATATCTATCTTATAATCATTACCATAATTTTTATACAGTTTATTTGCATTTTTTAGTCCTTCTTCATCACTATCTAAAAATAACACTAATTCTTTTATATTAGTGTTATCAACTAAAAAATTATCTAGTGCTTTAAAAGATAAACAACCAAGTGATATACGATTATCTTCTTTCCAATCTTTACCTAGTCCTTTCGATATGGTTGCGTGTGTCATTAAATCAATAGCACTCTCAAATATATAAACTTTATCATTACACTTTGCTCCATTTATTCTAAAGCCAAAATCTTTATCACTATTTTTTAAATCACCTTTAAAACTGCTATTTGTGAGCGTACTTCTTTTACTTGCATACTTAATATTATTATCTTTATCTTTGCCTACGAATATAATATTATGATTTTCTTTATCTTCATAAATATTACCACTCTTAATAAGACTATTTACTATTTCAAAATCTATTTTCCTAGACTTTGTTAAATATGCTTGTACCCTTTTATTATCTATATTTTTTTTAGGTAATACAACATCGCCTTTAATTTCTATATTTTTTTCAGGTTGTTTATTTTGGATTTTAAAATTACTAATACTCTTACCATTTAAAATATTTATTGCTTCAACAAGAGATTTACCCTCATACACTTGTAAAAATTGTATGGTGCTACCTCCAACATTTTGACTATTCCAAAAAAATGTATTTCTAACAGGGTTTATTCTAATACTATCGTGTTCTAAAAGTGTGTATTCATTATTACCTACCTTTTTTATATTATATCCATTAGAGTTTAGATAATCTAGTATATTTACTCCCCTAGCTTTTTCATATTCCTCTTGAGTAAATCTAGCCATAAGCTACATCTCCTTATTTTTATTTTCTTCATAAAACTTAATACAATCCATTATGTAGTCTTTTGCTTCTTTATCTGTTTTTATTTCACGGCTTGAGATTTCCTTTATATTCTTAAAATTAATTTTGAAACTTCTAGATGTTTTAGGTTTTAAATATTTTTCTATAATTAAATCTAAAACTTCTTTTGATATTTTTATACTTTTAGCTTTTTCTCTTATATTTTTGCAAATTTCAAGGTTTAATTTTAAAAAATTATCTCTTTCAAAAAAGTATGTAAATACTTCTTTTTGCTCATCTTCTTTTAGGTATGATAACTCAACACCCATAACTAGAGATATTTCTTTATCATCAACTTTTTTCAAAAATTCAGGTCTTAAATAATTAAGTCTTAAATACCTATAAATACTTCTATTTTTTTCTAAATTGACATCGTGGCACAAATTCTTATCTTCGGCTATTTCTCCTGTGTTAAGAGCATTTTCTTCTTGAAAAAACTCAAAATTAACACTTCTTTTAGAATTGTTTTTTTCTAACATTTCTTTTTGTATTTTATATGCTTTTGCTTTTTCACTAGGCAATAGATTTTTCCTTTGTATAAGATTTGTATCTACCACTATTAATTTAGCATCTTCAAGACTTATATCTTCTAAAACCTTATACATTTTACTGTCTAGCTTTTCATATTCTAAATTTTTTAAAGCTAAAAATCTATTATGTCCACTTAAAATTGTGTACTTATCTTCTGTCTTCCATAAAATTATAGGATTTAAAAGTCCATTATCTTTTATACTTTCTTTTAGTTCTTCTAAATCTTCATCTGTATATTTTTTAAATGGATTATCTTCAAACTCTACAATTTTATTAAAATGTATAGCTTTATCTTCTAAAACATCATTATTAATTATATTATTTTCTTCTATATTAAAAGCTAACTTTACTTCTATATCTTTTTTAGTCTGTTCTTCTAAAAACTTTTGTTCTTCTTCTTTTTCTTTAATTTTTCTTTTTATATAATCCATATCCATCTTTAAGTCCTCCTTTAACTATGACAATCTCTTACTAACTTTGACTAACTCTTATTAATTATGATTATTTATGATTATCAAATTATACTAATGCCTTGATTTTAGCCTTTTATATATAACTATCTTTGATTAACTCTTATTAACTTTGACTATTTATGACTAACTTTTATTAATTATGATTATTAACTACATCTATATTTCCATATCTATCTCCTTTATTTCTTCAAATTCCTCATCTTCTATATGAACACAAGTTTTATTTTCTTGTTCAAATTCTCTTTCTAACTCAAGTTTTTCTTTAAAAAGATTCTCTAAAGTTTCTTTATGCTCGAATTTAGTATTTATAGATTTTTCTGCTTGATATTTTCTTTCCTCAATTTCTTCTATCTTATTTTTACTAATATTAATTCTATTATTTATATTTTCTAAGCAATCGTCTAATAAATCTATATTAGCCTTTTTATACCCATTATTTAATGATGTCCTATGACTAGCACATCTAATTAATTTTATATCTGCATTTAATGGGGTACTTGATGAATAAATTTTAAAACCTTTATATTCTCCTATTTTTTCATCTATATTAGACGCATTAGCTATTTTAATTAATAAACTTCCTGCTACTTCTTTATCTGTATATTTATTGTCTTTTATTGTAATTTCAAAATTATTCTCATTATCTAAATCTTTTATACTATCATAATATACTTCATCAATTTTTAATGCTTCTAATCTTTCATTATACTTTTCTAATTTTTTAGGATATTCTTCTTTTATAAATTTTTCATTTTCATATTGCTTTTTTCTATAAGAAGTTTCTAAAATTTTAAGTTTTTCTATTTCATTGTCAACTTCCATTTTTCTTTTTATTTTAGGGTTACCTGTTGCTAATGCTTTTATCTCTGCATAATCAAGTGTAACATCATCTATATCTTTTACTTCTCTACCTGTGATAGCTCCTATTTTTGCTTGTGTTATAAATTTTTGTTTTTGTTCTAATATTTGCCAACTGTACGCATCAAATGAACCTTTTGTTATACATTTAAAAATATAAACTTCTTCATTTTCATTACCTTGTCTTAAAATTCTACCTTCACGTTGCTCCAAATCACTTGGTCGCCAAGGTGTATCTAAATGATATAAGGCTATTAACTTATTTTGAAAATTAGTACCTGCTCCCATTTTAGCAGTACTCCCTAAAATAACTCTTATATCTCCATTTCTAACTTTCTCAAACATTTTTTCACGCTCTTTAGAATTTTTAGCATTATGTACAAAGGCTATTTCTTCTCCATTTATACCATTTTTTATTAGCTTTTCTCTAATATCATCATATATGTTAAATTTAATATTAGGTGTAGATATATCAGAAAATATAACTTGTGTTCCTTTTTCTTTTTTTGTTTTGTCATAAATTTCAACAACTTTATCAACTACTAAATTTACCTTACTATCTTCATAATCCTCATTATTTTCATCTATATGCCTTATATCAAGTCCTGCATATCTTCCTTCGTGTACTATTTTAAGCATATTGTCTATTTTAGGATTACCACCATTCTTACATCTTTCTGCTCTTTCCCCGAAAGATTTCATCTCAATAGCTAATTCTTCGCTTGCTTCTGCTTGTATAGTTTTATTTATAGCTTTTGGAATAGGCAAATTTATCATATCTGTTGTTACTACATCTGCAAAGCTATTATATAATTTCATAAGTTCAGGAATATTTCTAAAATTTGAAAATCTTGTTTTTAGTTGAAAACCATTACCTGCAGGAGATATCTCAAGTTTAGTTTCTGTACTTGCAAATATTTTTTGCCAACTATCAAAGTTATAAATACCTTGTTCTTTTAATGTTTCTTGCATTAAATATCTTTGCATAGTGTACATCTCTGCCATTGTATTTGAAATAGGTGTTCCTGTTGCAAAAGTTATTTTTCCTCCTATTTCTTCTAAATAATCTATCTTCATTTTTAAATTCATTGCTTTTTGAGAATTAGTTTGATTTATGCCTGCTATATTTCTAAGTCTTGTTGTAAAATATAGATTTTTATATAAATGTGCTTCATCTACATAAAGACTATCTATTCCAAGTTCTTCAAAACTTAACAAATCCTCTGTTTTACTATCCATTAGTTTTGTTAAGTTAAATTCTAATGATTTTTTAGTTCTTTCTAAAATTTTAACTGTCAGTCTATCCTCATTTTTATCAAGTCCTGACATTTCATTTACAATATTTTCTATTTCTTCTTGTAATCCATATATTTGTCTTTCTTTAGATATCTTTAGCAAATCAAACTGTGATTGTCCCATAATTATAGCATCATAATCATTTTGGGATATTTTAGATAAAAACCTTTTCCTATTTTTTGTTTCAAAACTTTTTTCATCTGCATACAATATATTTGCATTTGGATATAATCTATAAAAATCATTTTTAAATTGAGCAGTTATATTGTTAGGTACTATCAATAAAGGCTTATTTGATTTTCCAAGCCTTTTATTTTCCATAGCCGATACTATCATAATAAAAGTTTTGCCTGCACCTACCTGATGGTCAAGTAGTAAATTGTTAGGGCTAAATATACTCCTTGCAATAGCTACTTTTTGATGTGGTCGTAACTTTATATCAGGAGATAAATTAGGTAATTTAAGTTCTATATCAAAATTTGAATTTATTGTATTATTAAATCTTTCATTATATTCTGCAACTATTCTGTTTCTTATGTCTGCGTTTTTAAATATAAAATCATCAAATTCTCTTTCTATTAATAATTTTTTTTCATTAGCTTTTATGGTTTCATCTTTATTAGTTATATATTTTTTCTTCCCATTACAATCTTCTATCTCATCCTTTACAACAACTTCTTGATTATTTAAGATTTTTTCAAATATATACAATGCCCCCATACGATTTGTTCCATATTCTTGTGTAGCTAAATATCCATAAGTAGTCTTGTTGTAAATTCTCCACTCGGAAGAACGGTCATTGTATCTAACATCTACATTAGATATTTTTAATAACTCTTTTAAAAAATCTTGCATATCGTGTACTTTATATAAATCCGAACCTATATCTATTTTTATATCCGAAAAATCTACATCTTTTGGAATAACTTCTTTTAAAGCACTTATATTTCTTCCAAAATATGGACTTTCATCCTTTAAATTTTCTACTGTCTTCAACTTTTCTTTTACATTCCCATTTAGATATATAGGCTTAATTTCCCAACCTTGTTCTATATTCTCTTTTTTATATTTTAAAGGGTTTAAATAAATTAAGTCATCTTTTACAAGTTCATCTATAATCTCATTTATAGGCTTGTTATATAAATTTTTTATATAATTAAAATCTATTTTTGCATATTTGTTAAGAGATAAAATTAGTCCATCTTTTGCATTATCAACTTCTTTTATATCAATATTTGGGTAAATAGTTTTTTTATAGAAAAAATCACTTTTCTCATAGTTACCATTATTTGCTTTCTCTAAAGATGTTAAAAAATGAATATCATCATCTTCTTTAAATATATTTACATTAGTTCGGCTATTTATATATCCATACTTTTTTATAAATTCGTCATAATATCTATTAAATTGTTCTAGTTTTTCATAAAATAAGTTTTCTTCTGCATATCTATCTAATTGTATTTCTATTATTTCCTTAGACATATCTCTTAATTTTATAATAGCTATAAGTCTTTCTCTACTTCTAGGCTCTACTCTTTCTATTTGATTTTTACTAGCTTTATAATATATTTCATCATTATGGTAAATATATCTAAATATTTTATATTTATCATTTAATAAAATTTCTTCTATATTTTCATCTACTAATATATCTTCTTGATATATAGGTAAATTTTGATTAACTATTTTTTTAGGTAGCAAATTAACAGTTTCTAAAAGCCTTTCTCTTAAATCTATGTCTTCTGCAACAACTGTTAAGTCATACCTTCCATATTTATTAGATTTGTAGTCTAATTTGCCTAAAATCATTTCAGGATGATTTTTAAAATAGTTATTTATCCGATTTTCATACTTTACTTCTGTTGTATTAACCCAATCAGGTATTTCTTCTCGTTCTTGTTCTAACTTTTGAAAAAATAAAATATCCGATGTAACTTCTGTACCTGCTAATTTTTTAAAAGCTGTATTAGGTAATCTTATAGCTCCTAGAAGTTCTGCTTTTTTACTTACTTCTATCCTAAAAGTATCATCTTTTTTATCAAGTGTACCCTTTGATGTTATAACTGCAACTATACCATTTGGCTTTGTTAAAGCTATACTTTTATTTATAAAGTAATCGTGTATCAAATAATTGTTTTTATTATAAGTTTTATCATAAATACCATAATCTCCAAAAGGGATATTTCCAATTACTAAATCAAAACTATTTTCATTAAAATCTTCTTTTTCAAATCCATTTATTTTAATATTAGCATTTGGATATAATTGCTTTGCAATTTTACCTGTTATTGTATCTAGCTCAACTCCTGTAATCTTACTATCTTTTAAATCTGTTGGTAAATTTCCTATAAAATTACCTGTACCACAAGATGGTTCTAATATTTTTATATTTGTATTTTCATACCCAAAGTTTCCAATAGCTTTATACATACTATCTATTATTTCTTTAGGAGTATAATGAGCATTTAATGTAGATGCTCTAGCTTTTTCATATTCACTAGGGCTTAAAATTTCTTTTAATTCTCTAGCTTTTTCTTTAATAAAAGGACTTATTATATTTTCTTCTTTTTCAAAAACTTGAGGTATCCCTCCAAAACCAACATAGTTTGATAAAATTTCTTTGTCATCTTCTCTTGCAAACTTATTATTTTTTTCTAAATAATTTAAAATATTTATAGCGTTTATGTTTGCTTGTATTTTTTCATTAACTGTTATTGGATATGGTATTTTTTTACTCCTTAAATTATAGTTAGAAATCAAAAAATTAAAACTATTGTTGCTTTCTACTTTTTCTTTAGGTTCTTCAATTTCAACATTTTTTTCTTTTTCTATAATAGTAAAGCTATCTATTTCAGGATTAATGGCTAATGTACTACCATTTTCCCAGTTAACGTGAATTTGCCCTATATCATCAAGTTTTTTAATAGTTCCTTTCAATCCTGATGATAACTTTTCCCCAACCATTTCATTAAGAATTATTGTATTACCTATTATTGTATTTTTATTTATAGGCTCTTTTATAAGTTCATTTTCTTCTTTAATACTTTGTTCTTTTAAAGCATCATAAATAATATCTAAATACTCAAGACTTGTTGCACTAGCTATTATAGGATATAAATTATTATCTAAATGCTCTAATTTAACTCTAGTTTCATCTAAAAAGTTTTCTAATTCTTTTATTAAATATTTCTTATTATTTATAAAAATTTCTTTACCTATATAATTAGATATAAATTCAATTTTTTCATCTGTAACTAAACTTTTATTACTTTGATTTGCATTATCAAGATTTAAATTATCAAATAAATTTAGTTCTTCTACTTTTTCTTTTTTGTTTTTTTTATCATAAAAAGGAACAGGTGTACTCTGTTCCTTTTCAGGTTTATTAATTAACTTTTTATCAAAATTTTTTATTTTATTTTCTATTTCTTTTAAATCTTGGCTTATAGTTTTACACAAACTATCTAAAATAACTTCTATATCTTTAACTTTAAATTTTTGAATATTTTTTCTTATTTCTTCTTTTATTAAAGTAGTGTTTTCTTCATCTAAACCTAATCTTTCTATTTTAGCAACCGTATTCAAATAAAAAAATAAGTTTTTTATACTATCATCTTCTATGCTTTCAAGTAAATGCTTTTCTTTAAATTCATCTATATTAAATAATGTGTTTATAATATCTTTGTGCTTATTTTTATCATATTTCCATAATCTTATTTTTTGTTGATATGTGCTTGACACATCAAATACATATCTTAATTTACTAAATGTGCTATTATCAAAAAGTCCTATCCCTTGAGAGCCTTTTTTTACTTGATAATTAATCTTCTTCCAAGTATCATAATTAGCAACTGCTGTTGCTTTTTCATTTTGACAGTATATGCATAAAGCATCTTGAAAATTATATTTATAAAACTTTGAATAAAATTTTACAAAGTCTATTAATTTCTCTTCTTTACTTATAATTTCTTTTAATTTTTCATTATAAGCCTTACTTATATCACTAAATTTTTTAGCCATTTATATCAACCTTTCCGATACAGTTTTTCATATTAATACTATAGCATAGATTTTTAAGAAAAAACTAAACAAAAACTAAACAAAAACTAAACAAAAACTAAACGATTTTTTTATGCAAAAAATGTTTATAAATATGTTTATAAATATGTTTATAACTTTATGTATTCAAAAAAAGAGTAGCTAAGCTACTCTCCAAATATTATTTCTTCCATATCTATATCTTTAAAATGGTCTTTATATACTATTTCTTTTAAAACTATTTCCTCTACTTCTCTATGTAACATTTTTTTATGTCTTTCTATTTCTAAAACATTCCATTCATCTTGTATTGGCTCTTCCTTTAATTTTTTCTCCATAAGTCTATCTATCATTTCATAAACTTTATTATCTATATCATTAAATATTTCAGGTAATTTACCTCTAATTCCAAGTGAATTATAATCAATTTGATTTAGTTCTCTCATATGCTCCATAGCCAGTTTACCATATTTTCCTACTTTTAATTCCATTATTTCTATTGTAGGATAATACATACTATCTTCTCCTAATTCATAGGATAATCCATTATTTTCATTAAATTTTTCTTTTCTCATAATTATTTCTCCTTTTTATATTTTTCTTTTAAGTCTTTTTTATATCTTTCTATTTCATCATCTAATATAACTATATCTACTTTTTCTAAAAATTTATCTTTAATTATTTGCTCCTTTATTCTATTATCATGTTCAATTTGCTTCTCAATAAATACTTTATTTTCATAGGTTGTAAAATCAATGTCTATAGATTTTATACAAAAAATAAAAATTATATTTATTAATAATGGAGTTATATAAAATATTTTATATTCCTATTTTTATCATATTTTTTTAATTTATATTGCCTTTTATTCATAATAATTTCTCCTCAGTATTACTATTAAAAGTTTAATGGAAAAATCATATTTTGTAAATATTCTTTTATATAATTAGTAAATAAACTTTATCCTTTCTTAAAGTTTTAAATTGTCCAATTTATTAGCTGGTATCCACCTAATATAGTTAGAAAAATGATTACAACTATTACTAATTGTATAGAAAACTGTTTTACACCTTTTTTTACATCATCATATATAATCTTAATTTTTTTCTCCGTATTGTATATAATCTATTTCTTTTAATGTATCTATTATTTTATTAGATACTACATCATTTAATTTACTTGTTTTTTCAAATCTTTCAATGATATCTAGCATTTTATTTCTATTATTTTCTAACTCATCATTTATATTAAGTTTTATTAATTCTAAAATATTATTAAAAAATTTCTTATTTTCTTTTGACTGTTCTTCAAAACAATCATCTATGTATTTTTTTAGTTCTAAAAATTTAATTTCTATTAAATCATTTGTATCTATACTATCCATACTTTTCTCCTTTAAATATTTTCTAATATAATCATATTATATATATTTTCAATAGCTATTTTTTTCAATTTATGATACTGTTGAATTGATACATTAAGATTATTGGCAATAGTAATTTCTGTCATTTTTTCTTTATATCTTTGTACTAACATTTTTTTATACTCTTCTTTTAAAAAATTGAGTATATATTTCATTTGTTGATTTTTAAATTCTAACTTTAAAATTTCTTCTTTATATGAAAAAATTTTATCTTCTATATTTAAAATCATATTTTCATTATCTTGAATTTGTTTTATAATATTTCTCTCAAAATAGCTACTACCATCACCATTACATTTAGGCATACTGTCAATAGTAATGCTTTTTATATCTATATTAAAATCTATTTTTAAATTTTTTATTTTATCTTCTACAATCTCCTTTTTTTCTTCCAATGAAATAATAAGATTTTTTAAAAGCTTTATTTTTTCTTCAATAGTAAAATATTCTTTTATTTTATTCTCTACAAATTTTATATTTTCTTTTAACATAAATTACCTCTCTTAGCTACTTTTAAAAGAAATTTTTTAGTATATCATCAGCTGTCATCTTTTCTTTTTTTATATTTTCTTGTGGCTTACTCTTACCTATATTTAAAAAATCAATATCTTCTAATTTTATATTTTTAGAAGTATTTAATTTAATAATCGTATCTTTTTCTTCTGATATTTTATCTTTCATATCTTTAATTCTTTTTAAAGGCAAAGTTAGTCCACTTAATATTGCTAATGTATATTCTTTATTTGTGTTTTCAAACTTGTCTAAATATTTCCCTATTTTTTTCTTAAATATAATATCATCAAATTTTATTCCTTTTGATAATCCTAAATATTTTATGTTACCATCATTCTCAAGTGGTGCAAAAATATTTTCTTGAATATTTTTAATTAACTTATCTGTATTTTCATCATTTTCGCAAGTGGCAATATTAATCATTCCTTCAGTTTTTAAAAGTTTAAGTATTTCTGCCTCATCAATATTACCTTTTTGTGTTTCATATTTTTTATAATCAAATATTTTAATAAACAAATTAACAAATTTTTCATTTATATGTAAAATATCATTTTTTGATTTATTATCAAGTATAAAAACTGAACAAATATCTTCTATCTCTGTTATTTCTTTCAAACACTCATAACTGTTTATATGTGCTTGTAATGTATCTTTTTCACTTGGAAGTATTGTTATTATGCCAATATTTTTATTTAATGCTTGACTAAATATTTTAGCAAATGTAGGACTTATACCACTTCCTGTACCTCCTCCACTAGAAAATACTAAATAATATAATTCTTTTTCCCCTAAACTTTTATTTATAAATTGATTTATAGAATTAAAATCATTTTTAGCAACTTCTTTAGCCGTTGCTCTGTCTTTAGCACACCCTAATCCATTTTTTATATGGTATTTTTTATCTCCATCAATATTTATAGTCGCTAAATCTCCCTCACTTGTATTTATAAAAGCTACATCAAAACCTTTTTGATTTAACAAAAATCCAATATTTCCACCTGCTTGTCCTACTGCTATAAATCCTATTTTATCTTTCATAATTCTGCTCTCCTTATCTATATCCTTAATTAAATTTTTATATTAATATTCTTTTATAAATTCTATACCATTAGACGTTATATAATAAGTACTACTTTTTCCATCTTTAACACCTTTTGCAACTAAATCTAATTTTTTTAATTTTTCAAGCCTTTTATATAATGAATTTTCTTTCAAAACTTTTTGTTCTATGATTAAAAAATCTTTTATTTTTAGACTTTCTAAAAAACTGTATTTATCTTTTTTATATAAATCTTTTAAGATAATTATATCTATTTTAGTTAAACTCATAAATTCTCCTTTATTTTTTTGCTTTAGTTAATAATTTCTTAATACTTTACATAGTTTATTACTTAAAGTAATTATTAGTGTTACATATTGATTGATAGAAATATTATTATATATTTAATATTTATTTTATATAATTATTTATAATATTATATATAAATATTATTATATATTTAATTATTATTATATATATATATTTATACATAGTTTCATTTTGTTACTTTAAATTCAAAATGAAATTTATGTCATATCATTTTGTTATTATATATGTTTTCATTTTGTTACTAAATTATATTTTAACCCCATTAAAAATATGATCTCTATCTTCTTCTGTGCCTTCTTTTAAAGACATAAGTTCTATTTCTCTAAGTAAATTATAATCAGGCTTTTTCTGTGTATAGTTTACAAACCCATTTTTATACGTAGGTTTAATACTATTATTTTTTTGTATTGTGTTAGACTCTCTTTTTATTTCACTATTTATACTATATAAGTCTTTATCTATGTACGTATTGTATATAAGTGTTCTCATATATGCTTTGAAATTTTTAATTTTGTAACCGATTGTTTTAAATTTATTGATAACCTTATCTATATCAATAAATTTAATTTTTAAAAATACACTTCTAACTATTTCTAATGATTTTAATTCTCCATTAATTTTTATATATTTTTCATTGGTTGAAACAACATCAACTATAATTTTATATACTGAGTTAAATATTTTAAAATAATCTTGATTATTCTCTTGCATTTTTTCTTTTATTATGTTATAATCAATATTATTTTTGATTAACTCAATTACCTGACTATGTTGAGTTGTTATTATTTGCTCCTGTTTTTCAGGGGCTTTTTCCTTTACCAATCTATCAACGTAATCGTCTTCTCTATTTAATTCTATATTCTCTTTATTATACATATTTTCTTCATTTCCAAACTTATT
>NZ_CAUWHO010000021.1:0-33796 GCF_963558545.1 uncultured Tyzzerella sp.
ATATTTAGGTATAAAAGAACCATCTTTTATTTGCTTTATTATAGCATTAGCAGACATACCAACTATTTTCTTTATTCTAACAATATAATATTTGTATTTAGCAGATGCTTCAAACATACTTATTAAATCATCACTTTTACAAATACTATCAACTATATTATCAACTAATAAATATATTTCTTGTTCTGATATACTATCAATGTCAACATTTTCTTTTAGTATTTTATTAGAAAACTCTTCTAGTATGTTATGGTATATATTTCCTAGCTTTAAGTAATCTAAAATATTAGTATCCCTTTCTTTTATATTAAGAGTATATTTTAAAAAATATGAAAAAGGACATTTTTTAAATTCTTCTAGCTTAGATACACTAGAAAAAATAGTATTATCTTTATGCACTTTATCCAATAATTCTTCATTTATATAGTCATCATTTGTATTTTCTATTTTTAATATACCTTCTTTTATATGTTCTATTTTTTCTAAAAAATCTTTGTTATCTAAAAACCAGGTAAATGTATCTTTTGTAATATCATCTACACTATCTACATAATTAAAACTTTTAAATATACTATCAAAAGCTATTTCAGGACAACTTTTTAAATCAATGCTACTTTCTTCTATATTTTCTACTAAATTTGGGAAAATATTTTTTATTTTACTTACAACAACAGATGGCTTTTTACTAGCCCCCTCTAAATTGCTTAAACAATATGTTAAATATAACTTATCTTTAGGCTTTAAAATTAAAGAATATATATTAAACATTTCTGTAGACATACTAGATATAGTTGTAGCCCTCATTTCTATACCATTTGATAATAAATATATTTTTTCATTATCAGATATAAATGGACTTTCATCTTTATACTTAGGTAAATTTCCTTCATTTATCCCCATAGCAATCAATACTTTGTTATCTGTTATTTTTGTCCTATCAAAATCACCTATTAAAATTTGGTCTTGAGTTGGAGGTATTATGCTTATAGTTTCTTTTTCAAAGGCAGATTTTAATATTTTACTATATTCTTCTATTGTCATCTTTTCATTACCTAGTATATCAACAAATTTTTGTAATATTTCACATATACTATTAAATACCTGCATATGTTCATCTACAATACCTGCATTTTTTATAATACCTTTTGTAAATAGCTCTCTATCTCTATTCATTATAGCCTTTATAGCTTCTTCTATATTAATATCAACCATAAAATCTAATATCATTTTACTAATATCTAAAACAGTATATTTTTTATTTTTATTTATATCTAGTTTAGACATACTTCTTAAAATATTTCTTCTAATGTTGTTTATGTTATCATAAGTATAGATAGAGTTTTCATAAAATCCATATACAAAATCTTTTTTCCATTTATCCCCTTTTATACCATATTTTATAATATAGTTTTCTATTATATTAATATCTTCTTTTGTTATTCCACAAGTGTTTAATATATCAAGTATACCTGTTCTTAAATACCTAAAAACACTTTCATATTGAAAATTATATATAATAATATCTAAAGAAGACATTATAAATTCTACTAAACAATGATTTGTTATTTTCTTTTTATCATCTAAAAAATATGGTATTTTATACCTGTTAAAAAGCATTTTTATATTCTTTTGATAAGATAAATCTCCTAATATTATTACAATGTCTTTAAACTTATAGTTTCTATTTTTAACCAAATCCAAAATAATATTAGATACTTTTTCTATTTCTGTATATTTATTTTTACAACAATATATATTTATATTTTCTACATTATCATCATATTTCCCATTGTTATATTTCAAAAAATTTTCTTCTAAAAAGGATAATTCTTTATTATTTGTATGCCTTTTATCTTCTGGTAAATATATTATCTTTTCAACAGTTACTCCTAACTTTACAACTATTTTATCATTTATTTTATTTATAGTATTTTTAATATAAAAATACTGGTCAAAAGGATTTATATTTTCAAAATAGGTTATATTAGCATTTAATGTAAAATACATATTTATTTTTTCACATTTTTCAAAAAGCTTGTAAATAATGTTTAACTCTTGATGATTTAAAGACTCAAATCCATAAATAAAAACTTGTGTATCTTTTGTTATAAGTTTAGATTCATCTATTTTTTGTGCCAAAATATCTAATATTCCATCATCTGTTATATAATCATTTTTTATAAAACTTTTATAAGCTACATATATTTCTTTTAAATCATTAATCTTTAAAGCTAAGCTTTCATTTATCTCTGTATCTATATTTTTTATTGCATTTTCTAAACTTTCTACGTCAACTCCAAATTCAGAAAATTCTTTTAATATGTCGCCTATTTTTTCTAATAACCCTATATTAGCATAAGACTTTTCAGAAAAATATTTAAGCACATCTTCTTTACCAAGATTGTATAATATTTTTCTCAAAACCATAGTTTGTCCTATATCTTCAAGAGGCTTTTTGTTTGATATACCAAGTTCAGAAAAAATACGATAAGCAAGCCTTTTAAAATTTAGTACATAAGTATTAAATAAAACTTTAGTTTTGGATTTTTCTATAATTTTTCTTTCTGCTTGTAAGGTAAATTGCTCTGGAACAATAAGAACAGATGGTAAATACTTTTCTTCTTGTCTTATTAATATTTCATTAATACAATGCTCTAGCTTTCCACTACCAGCTCTCCCAAAAATATATTGTAGTTTCATCTTTTCACCCTATCCATTTTATATTAATTATTATTATTTTAACATATTTTTATAATTATTGTAATAAAAATATAAATATATTATTTATTACGGAGGTGTTTTTTTGAGCACAAAAATAGTCGTTGTAAAACTTAGAGATATTATCAAAAAAACTTTGTTAGCTATTATAGGAATTGTTATATTAGGTGTTATTGTATATTTGTTTATACCTAAAAATAATACTACAGCATACAATCCTGGTACATATTCCTCTGATATAGTGCTACATAGTAACCCTGTATCTGTTCAAGTTACAGTATCAAAAAATGAAATATTAGATATTAATCTTGTTAATATGGGAGAAACACAAGAAGTTTTTTATCCTCTTTTTGGACGTTCTATAGATGATATTTCTGCACAAATAATAGAAAATCAAAGTACAGATATAAAAGCATCTGTAGATAATTCTATGACTACGGATATATTAGTTAAAGCCATAGATAAAGCTTTAGAGCAAGCAAAAAAATAACTACATTTAAAAAGTAATTTATTTTTGCACAATTTTTGTCAAATTTTAATATATTTTTTAGTAATTTTTGGTTAATATTTAAAAAGGGTTTTAGCTTTACTTGGCGAATAATATACATATAAAGATAAACAATTTAAATTGCTTATCTAATTAAAGGATAAAAGGAGTGTTCGTTATGCGTTATACATTCAAAGCAAAAAATACTACTGTTACAGACGCTTTAAAGGAAAAAATTACAAGTAAAATTAATAGAATAGAAAGGCTTTTTCCAGAAAATACAGATATTAAAGTAACTTTATCTGTTGTAAAACTAGAAAATAAAATAGAGGTTACTGTTAATCTCCCTAAGAGAGTTTTAAGAGCAGAGGTTACAAAAGATGATATGTATGCTGCTATTGATGAAGTTGTAGATAAATTAGAAAAACAAATGGTTAAATACAGAAGTCGTTTAAGAGATAAATCTCGTAGAGATTCTTCATTTGCAGATGAATTAAAAGCTGTATCTATAGGATTAGATGATGAAGATAATGAAGATACTATTAAAATAGATAAAACTAAAAAATTTGAAATTAAACCTATGGACCCAGAAGAAGCTGTTATGGAGATGGAGCTTATTTCTCATAATTTCTTTGTATTTAGAAATGATTCAACTGATGAAATAAACGTAGTTTATAAAAGAAAAGATGGCTCTTATGGACTTATAGACCCAGAGTATTAAAATAAAAATAAACGGTTAAAGACAATCTTTAACCGTTTATTTTTATTTTAATACTCTTTATACACTACAAAATTAAAATTTTTAAATATAATATAACTATTTTCTACGTCTTCTGATATTTTTATTATTTTTAGCAGGTTTTAAAGGTTTTATGTTATTCCTATACCTATTTTTCATTTTAGCCCTTCTTTTAGATTTTACTATCCTTCTAATAATAAAAACAAATACAAAAAATACAACTATACCAATAAATAAATATTTTAACACCTTTAGTAATAAAAATAAAATAGACTTTATTTTTTCTTTTCTATCTAATTTTGTTTCATCTATAATATCCACTTTATCTTTTGATATAACATTTATACTAGCTATTTTATTTCCTTCATATAAAAAATCTAATGTACCTATTTTATCCCCTATACTAATAGGTCCTACTACTGGATTTGGAATATTATTTTTCATTTGTATTTTTTCAATTTCAACACTTTTTGGTAAGTTTAAATTAAGGCTTTCCTCTGCCACTAAATATATATCACCTAAAGGAATTTCTTTGTCTTTATATTTTTGAACAACAGGTACTTTATCTTTATATCCTTCTTTGTTAAATATTTCTTTTTCTTGATAGTTAGAAAAACCATACTCAAATAAAGCTTTTGTATCTTCATATACTTTAAAGCCCTGGTCTTTCATAACAACAGCTATTAACTCTATGTTATCTTTTTTTGCATAAGTAACCAATGTATTGCCGGCTTCATTAGTAAAACCTGTTTTACCTCCTACACAGTACTCATAATAATATGGAGATCTTTTTAAAATAAGTTTATTAGTATTATTTAACACCCTTTCCTCATTAACAATATTAGTAACAGGTATTTTATATGTTGTAGTACTTATATATTTTACAAATTCTTCATTTTTAATAGCTTCTTTCATTATAAGTGCAATATCATAGCTTGTTGTATAATGATTTTGATGATGAAATCCGTGAGGGTTTACAAAATTAGTATTTTTAGCGCCTAACTCTTTAGCCTTATTATTCATAAGCTCTACAAACTTTTCTTCACTACCAGATATATGCTCTGCTATAGCCATACAAACTTCATTAGCAGATGCTAATAAAACACCATTTAAAGCTTGTTCCATTGTTATTTGCTCATTTTCCCTCATACCTATATGGCTGCTACCAGGACCTATATTAAAAACCGAATTATGAGAATGTGTTAATATGTCTGTTGGCTTTGTATTTTCTATAGCTAATAGGGCTGTTAAAATCTTTGTTGTACTAGCTGGGTAAGATTTTGCATCTTTATCTTTGTCATATATAACAATACCTGTTTTTGCATCTATTAAAACAGCTGATTCTGCTGTCAATCCTAAAGGGTCATCTAGCTGTTGTTTATTTTCTATATCATTTATATTTGTATCTTCAATTATATTTTCTTTCTGATTTGTAGTTGTTTCATCAATTTCATTAGCAAAAATATAAAATGTACTAGTATTTGTAAAAAAAATCGTATATAATAATATAAAACAAATAAAACTTTTAAAAAATTTATAAAAATTCATAATTACGGCCTCTTTCTTAAACTGTTATATTTAATTTGCATTTTTTATTATATAACACTTTTTTAATAAATTCAATATTTAAAAATACGAATTGGGAGATTTTATGAAAAATAAATATACTATAATATTAACCATTTTATCCTTATTATTAAGTTGTATTTATATAATAGCTACACCATATAACAATAAGACTACAAATTTTTCTATAAATACTAATAATAAAAGTAATTATATACCCGATAATTTATACACACAAAAAAATACTTATACCCAAAACAATTATTCAGATATAAATAAAATAAATATTGATAAAAATAACTCCAATGAAAAAAATAATCCCAATATAGTAAATATAAATAAAGCAGACAAAGAAACATTAAAAACATTACCTGGTATAGGTGATACATTGGCACAAAATATAATATATTATAGAGAAAATATTTCTTTATTTAAAGATGTTTCTGATATAAAAAATGTGGACCGTATTGGTGATAAAATATATGAAAAAATAAAAAATTTAATAACTACTGGTTAAGGAGATAATATATGGACAGAAATATTTTAGTTGTTGACGATGAAAAGCTTATTGTTAAAGGTATAAAATTTAGTTTAGAGCAAGAAGGTATGAAAATAGATATAGCATATGATGGAGAAGAAGCCCTTAGGTTAGCAAAAGAAAATGAATATAACCTTATATTGCTAGATGTTATGCTTCCTAAAATAGACGGACTTATGGTTTGCCAAATGATAAGAGAATTTTCTAGTGTACCTATAATAATGGTTACTGCAAAAGGTGAAGATATGGATAAAATAATGGGACTTGAATACGGTGCAGATGATTATATAACAAAACCTTTTAATATACTAGAGCTAAAAGCAAGAATAAAAGCAATTTTAAGAAGAAGCGTAAAAAAAGTAGAAGCACCTATTACAAATAAAAATATTATAAAAATTAGAGATATAGAAATAAACACAGAATCTAGGCGAACTTTTATAAACCAAAAGGAAATAAATCTTACTGCTAAAGAGTTTGACCTTTTAGAGCTTTTAATAAAAAACATAGGTAAAGTTTATAGTAGAGAAAATCTTTTAGACACCATATGGGGCTATGGCTACCCTGGAGATGCACGAAGTGTAGATGTTCACGTTAGAAGACTTAGAGAAAAAATAGAAGAATGCCCTAGCGAGCCAAAATACATTCATACAAAATGGGGGGTTGGTTATTATTTTCAATAATACTCAAATAAAATGGTATCAAAGCCTTAGAACAAAACTTTTTATATATTTCTTTTTTATAAGTTTTTTCCCTTTAGTATTTTTTTCTAATATAATGAAAAATACTATGGAATCTTACTTTAGAAATATTGATGAAAGAGAGTTACTATACCAAGCTAATAAAATAGCTGTTATGATACAAGAAGGAAATTATTTATCATCTCCAGAAAAACAAAAAGAACTTCTAGCAATATTAGAAGAAAAAAGTAGCGATGAAGATTTTAGAATATTAATAATAGATGATAACGGCGTTGTTATATCAGATACAAATGCTTCTTCTGTTGATAAAACTTTTATAATACCAGAAGTTATACTCTCTTTAAATGGTAAAAATAACTCTACATATCATAAAGAAGAAAAAACATTGTATGCCTCTAGCTATATAGAAGAAGCATCTTCTTATAAAAAAGGTGTTGTACTACTAATATCTTCATTTGAAAATTCTGAAATGTTAATAGCTGGTGTTAGCCAAAAATGGTTTTTACTAACTATTTTTATAAGTATAATAATAGGGATATTTGTATTTTTCACATCAGAGATAGTAATAAGTCCTTTAAAGAAAATTCTAAAAAGTATTAATGAAATAACCGATGGACAGTTACATCAAAGAGTTAAAATAAACGGTAGTAATGAAATATCCCAGTTAGGAGAAGCATTTAATGCTATGACAGAAAAATTAGAGCAAATCGATACTTCAAGACAAGAGTTTGTTTCTAATGTTTCTCACGAGCTAAAAACACCTCTTAGTTCCATAAAAGTTTTAAGCGATTCTATCCTTTTACAAGAAGATATTCCATCTGAAGTGTATATAGAATTTTTACAAGATATAAATTCAGAAATAGATAGAATGACAGAAATAGTAAATAATCTTTTAGCATTAGTTAAACTAGACTTTAGAGAGGCAGGGCTTAATATAACAGAAACAGACCTTAATAAAATGTTAGATGATATATTAAAAAGGCTTACACCTTTATCAGCTCAAAAAAATATAACTATATCTAAAGAATATTTAAAAAATGTAGTTGTAGAAGCGGATGAAATGAAATTTAGCTTAGCAATATCTAATCTTGTAGAGAATGCTATAAAATATACTAATACAGAAGGAAGTGTTAAGGTTACACTAGATTGCGACCACCAAAATGCGTTTATAACAGTTTCTGATACAGGTATAGGTATTAATGAGGAAGAGCAAACAAAAATATTTAATAGATTTTACAGGGTAGATAAAACTAGAGATAGAGAAACAGGTGGAACTGGACTTGGACTTTCCATTACTCATTCTACAGTTATTTTACATAAAGGTAGTATAAAAGTCTCTAGTAAAGAAGGAGAAGGTTCTACATTTATTGTAAGAATACCTATAAAATTTATTGAAAAACAAGAATAATAATTATATTAGGAGGAAATATGAATAATAATAAAAAATTATTTCTAGTTGGTGTAGTTTTTGTTATAATATCTATTTTTATTATTGCAATAGCCTCTTTTATATTATCCCCTTCTAAAAGCAATAACATAAATAATAATATTAAAAATATTAAAATATATTATTATGATAAAATAAATAATAATATATCATATGAACAAAGAAAAATACATTTAAAAAAAGAAGATATTGTAAATGTTATTTTTAAAGAAATGCAAATTTCCCCAAAATCTACAAACTTAAAATCCACTATACCAAAAGATTTATCCATATTAAATGCAAATATAACAGATTATACTTTAAATATAAATTTATCTAATAATTACAATAATCTTTCTAATGTAGAAAAACTATTATTTAGGAGTAGCTTTGTTTGGACTATTACAGAAACTCCATTTGTAAACAATGTAAAAATACTTGTAGATGGTATAGAGCAAAAATATAGCGATAATATAGAATATTTAAATCGTTCTAATATAATTTTAAACCCTACTATATCTCCAGATAAAATAGAAAAAGAAAAGGTAGTTTTATATTTTGCTAATAAAAATAATAAATTAGTAAAAGAAATTAGAAATATAGCAGTAAAACAAAATAAAAGTATGGAGTTGCATATTGTAGAGGAGCTTATAAAAGGCTCTACATCAGATGATACTATTAAAGTTATCCCTTCAGAAACTAAAATTAGAAATATTAAAACAGAAGATAATATATGCTATGTAGACTTAAGCTCAGATTTTATGTCAAAAATGTATGTAAATGAAAAAATGCAAAATTTATCTATATATTCTATAGTAAATTCTTTGACAAATCTAAATAATGTTAATAAAGTACAATTTTTGATAAATGGTGAAAAGATAAATATTACAAATACTAATATAGACATTAGCCAACCTTTAGGTAGGTATAAAAGTATAATAGAAAATGAAAATACTACAGGAGAAGATAAAAAGAAAGGTTAGTGTTTAACCTTTCTTTTAAAATTATATTATGAAAAGACCTTTATTATTTATACTAACATTTTTAACTTTAGGTATATTAATGTATTATTTCTTATCAAATATATACATTTTCTTTATTGTTTGTTATGTCATTTTATTTAAGCAAAATATATAAAATAAAATTTCCTAAGTATTTAGTATTATTTTCTTTAATAGGATATTTTTTAATGTATATAAATAATGTTCCATATTCTTTAAATGAAAAAGAAGAAATACATACTATTGGTTATATAAAAAATATAGAAAAAACATCTAATAATAAATATAAATTTAAATTAACTACAAAATACATTAATAATTCTTATAAAAAATTAAATATTTTAGTTTATACAGATAGTATAAATAATATAAAAATTGGTGCTAAAGTATCTATTAATGGTACTATATATTATCCAAATAAAAAATCTACTCCTAATGGATATGACGAAGAGCTAAACTATAAAATAGATAACATTAAATATAAAATGTATGCTAATAAAATAGAAATTTTAAAATATAATAAATTAAAATTATATTTATCTAACTTAAAGGATAATATTGGTAATATATACGATAGTATATTACCAATAACAGAGAGTAATATTTTAAAAGCTATGATTTTAGGTGAAAAGCAATTTTTAGATAATGAAACAATCAATTTATATAGAACTTCTGGAATATACCATATACTTGCAATATCTGGATTACATATAGGCATCTTAGCATTATTTTTAAGAAAAATATTCAACCTTATCCATAGACGCTTTGGCAATATATTGGTTATTATTATACTAATTTTATACTGTATATTTACTGGTAGTAATTTATCAACAATAAGAGCTACTATTATGTGTATAACTGTATTAGTTGGGGATATGATTTTTAGAAATCCTGACTTTATATCATCTATTAGTTTATCTGCCATAATTTTACTTATTAAAAATCCTTATTATATTTTTGATATAGGCTTTTTATATTCCTATACATCTGTATTTTCTATAGCATTTTTAGGTGGTAGAATATGTACTATTTATAGTATTAAAGGTATATGTAAAGCTTTTATTATATCATTTTTTGTATGCTTATCTATAAAGCCTATAACAGCATACTATTTTTATAACATTACTATACTAGATACATTTTTAAATGTAGTTATCATTCCCTTTATGTCAATTGTTGTAATTATTGGTTTTATAACAAGTATTGTTGGTATATTTAGTATACCTATTGCTAAATTTTTAATAGGTAGTGTATACTATATACTAAGGTTATTTACATATATGTGTAAAATAATAGAAAATATGGAATTTAATAATATAATTATTGGCCGTCCATCTATTTTTATAATAATAGGTATATACGCTATGTTATTTTTTATAGGATACACTTTCTATGATAAATATCTTATAAAAACTCGTAAAAAATTTATTAATATTGGTATTATTATATTTATTATATGTACCTCTTTATCTATACTTATCCCAAAACCATTTACTATAACTATGTTAGATGTAGGGCAAGGAGATAGTATTGTTGGTATTAATAACGATGGTGTATTTTTAATAGATGGTGGTGGTAGTAATAATTTTTCTACTGGAGAAAATATTATTCTTCCCTATTTAAAAAGTAAAGGTATAAAAACAATAGATTTTGTATTTGTAAGCCATAATGATAACGACCATATAAAAGGCATAATAGAAATTTTAGATAAAATACATATAAAAAATTTATTTTTACCAATAAATAATACGCTAGATGAAAACTACAATACTCTTTTAAATATTGCAAAAGATAAAAATATCCCTGTTTACTTTTTACAAAATGGCGACACACTTTCTTTAGGCGATAATTTAAAATTTGATATACTTCATCCCAATAAAAACTTTTTAGATGATAATGATAATAATAATTCTATTGTTTTAAAACTAAAATATAAAAATAATTCTGTTTTATTTACAGGTGATATAGAAAAACAAGCAGAAAATTTCTTATTAGAGAATAATACAAGTTTAAATGCAGATATATTAAAAGTTGCTCACCACGGTTCAAAAACATCTACTACATCTGATTTTTTAGCTAAAACAAATCCTAAAGATGCTTTAATATCTTGTAAAGAAAACAATATATATAACCACCCTAGCCAAGAAACTATAAATAATTTAAAAAATGCTAATGTTAATATTTATAGAACAGATAAAAATAAAACCATAACTATAAAATTTTATAAAAATAATTATAAAATATCCTATATTAAAAATAATTTTTAGGGGAGATAAATTTGAAAACTTTAGATAACCATATAAAAAACAAAAATTTTTCAAATATATATCTTATATTTGGAGAAGAAGAATATTTAAAAAATACTTATGAAAAAAAATTAATATCTAGTATTGTAAATGAAAACTTTAAAATGATGAATTTTGATATTTTTGAGGGTAAAAGTTTTAATATTTCTGAAGTAATAGATGCTTGTGATACTATGCCTTTTATGAACGAATATAGGCTAGTTATTTTAAAAAATACAGGATTAATATACGATGGTAGAAAAGATGATACTGCTAAGCTAGAACAATATTTACATAATATACCTAAAACTACAATAATTACTTTTATAGAAGAAAAAATAGATAAAAAGTTAAAAATTTTTAAAACTATACATAGTATAGGAACAACTCATCAAATAGATATACCTTCAGAAAATCAACTAGTTAGTTGGATATTAAATGTATTTAAAGATAATAATAAAGATATATCTACAAAAGAAGCACTATATATTATAAGAAATATAAGCTCCAATATGGAAATAATTTTAAATGAAATAAATAAGCTTATATCCTACAAAAATAGCACTGACAAAATAACTATAAAAGATATAGATAATATATGTACAAAATCAGTTGAAAGCAAAATATTCGACCTTATAAACTTTATGGCAAATAAAGATATGAAAAATGCAATAAAAATGTATAAAAACCTCATTAATAATAAAACATCTCCTTTCATTATTTTAAATATGATATCTAGGCAATTTAGGATTATATTACAAACAAAATATTTATATAATAAAAATTATAATATAAATAGCATTGCATCAAAGCTTGGTTTAAGAGATTTTATAGTTAAAGAAGCCCTTAACCATAGCAAAAATTTTTCTATAAAAATATTGTTACAAGCAATAAATGAATGTTTAGAAATAGACAATAAAATAAAAACTGGGCAATCTACAGATGAAATAGCTGTGGAACTGTTAATAATAAAATATACTACCCTATAAAAGTATTGCAAAAATTAACTAAATGTTTTACAATATTATATAGATTATTAATTAAAGGCAGGTGATTTTTATGGACATTATACCCCAGTATTATTTTAGCAAAAAATTGAATATTTATAATTTAGTCCATAAATTTAGGATTTGCCTTAGCCTATTTTATATTTCCTAACTTTATATGGACTTTTAAGGAGGAAATAAAATGATAAAAATGTATATATCTTCAAACAAAGAACTTGTAGAAACAGACACTATTACAGAAGGCGTTTGGATAAATATGGTAAACCCTTACTTAAAAGAAGTAAATGAGGTAGCTAAAGCGCTAGATATAGACCCAGATTTTATAAATGCAGCACTTGATGAAGAAGAACGCTCTAGGATAGAAATAGACGAGGAAAAAAACAGTGTTCTTATATTAGTAGATACTCCTTGTATCTCTAAAGATAGAGAATCTAATATATATGAAACTTTACCTATTGGTATTATATTTACAGATAAAGCTATTATTACAGTTTCTCTAAACGAAACACTTGTATTAGAACCATTTATAAAAAATCGCGTTAAAACATTTTTTACTTATAAAAGGTCAAGATTTGTTCTTCAGATTTTATATAAAAATGCTTCTTTATACTTATATTTTCTAAAAAGGATAGATAAACAAAGTAACATTATAGAAAATGAGCTTCATAAATCTCTAAAAAACAAAGAGCTTATCCAACTTTTAACATTAGAAAAAAGTTTAGTATATTTTTCTACTTCCCTAAAGTCTAATGAACTTGTTATGGAAAAGCTATTAAGATACGATTTTATAAAAAAATATGAAGAAGATAAAGAGCTTTTAGAAGATACTATTATAGAAAATAAACAAGCAATAGAAATGTCAAAAATATATAGTGATATACTAGCTGGCACAATGGATGCTTTTGCATCTATTATATCCAACAACTTAAACATTGTTATGAAAGTTTTAACATCTATCACTATAATTATGGCAATACCAACTATAATATCAAGCTTCTTTGGTATGAATGTACCTGTTCCATTTTCTGATAATCCTCTTGCATTTTTATGGATTATACTAGGTTCTATAGGTATTTGCCTGTTAGTAGGAAAAATTATGTCAAAAAAAGATATGTTTTAATAGAGTAAAATAAAAGTATACTGTCTAAGACAGTATACTTTTATTTTACTCTTCATCATCTTCATAGTCTAAAGCATGGTAATCTTCGTAGAAATCATCTTCATCATAATAAAAATCATCATCTTGAGATAATAGTTCCATTTTATTTTTAATTTTTACAATTAAAAATACAACGCTTAATAATGCTATTACAAAACCTAATATAATAAATAATGCAGTTCTATTACTTATTTTTTTAGAAAACTTTTCGATTTCTCTTTTTAATTCTTGGATTAAATGTTCTGTTTTCATACTAAATCCTCCTTGTATGATTTTTATTTTTTGTAAAAAATCTTTTTCTATGCTCCATATATTCAGCATAAGCACGTTTCATTATTTGCTTTTCATCATTAAATTTTAATAAATAATAAGCCTCGTGCTCTTTATAGTATCCAGCGTCTACAAAAAATTCTTCTGCTTGTGGCTTGCAATAAAAAGAATCTGTTGTCATAAGATACCAATGTACTGTTTTGTTAACAATATCTGAGCCACCTTTAAAAGTATATACAGTTTTGCCAATATATTTTATTATTTTGGCAGAAGCACCAGTTTCTTCTTTAACTTCTCTTAGTGCTGTTTGTTTAAAAGTTTCACCTTCTTCAACAGTACCTTTTGGCATAACCCAACCCATATATCGCCCATTTTGATTTTTATAAAGCAATAAGACCTTTCCACGATGAATTACAACACCTCCGCAACTAACAGCTTCTATCACAATTAATTCCTCCGATGTTATAGCATTGGTAGCATAAGCTAATTAATTTTATACAAAATAGGTTGTTTATATAAAATTTACTATTATGGTTCTATGCCAATTTATATATAGCAAAAATTAGTTAAAGAACCTTTAAGCTCTTATTAAAAGTATACTCCTTTTATAATAATTTTTCAATAAAAATTTTATATTTTTACAATATTTTTTAAAATCAATTTTTATAAACTTTATATCTAAACTTATATGTGGATAAATATTGTATTAATCCTTAAAAGGAGATATCTTTATATAATAATTAATTCTTTTAAGGCTTATAAAAAATATATAAACAAAAAATATTACAAAAAATATATTACTATATTTAATATCTGGAAATAATAATAAATCATACACACCGTGTATAAATATAGCTATTATTAAAGAAAATATTTTCATTTTATGCTTAAAAAATTTTTCTTTAGATAAGTAATACCCCATATATACTCCAAAAATAGCGTGAGCTGGTACAGAAAAAATAGCCCTTGCTATTGCTGTATATAATCCACCTATCATAGGGTTAAAAATGTATAAAATATTTTCTATTATAGCAAATCCAAGTGATATATAAACTGCATATAAAATGCCATCAAACGGTTCGTTGTAATTATTATTTTTATATATTAAAAACATTAATATAATATACTTATATGTTTCTTCTACAAAAGATGCTACTATAAAAGATATAAAAAAAGGATAATATATAGAGTGTTGAGGTGGTGCAAAACTAGTAATATATTTTTCTGTAAAAGTTATAGGAACAGCAATAACTATACCATAAAATGTTCCTGTTAATGCTAGTTTAATGGGTTCTTTTTCATATTTATCTTTAATATATACAGTTAATAATATTATAACAATAGGAGCAATACATATATATAATAATCTTCCCATTTTTTCTCCTTAAATATAAATTTATTTAACTATATATTTCTATTTTTATAGATATTTTATACCTTATTTTTTAACTTTTTTATTATCCTTATATCATTTCCAAAAAATTTTATCATATCATATTCTCCATATAACCTAGATACAATCCTATTAGAATAATTTTTTACAATTTCATCTGGAGATAAATTAGTAGATATTATTGTAGATTTTCTTTCTAAAATACGGCTATTTATAATATCAAAAAGCTCTGTTGTAGATAAAGATGTTATAAATTCTGTCCCTAAATCATCTATTATAAATAAATCTGCTTCTTTTACAAGATTTAAAATCTCTTTGTTTATTTCTTCATTATCTTTATTAAATTTCTGATTTTCAAAAATACTAAAAAGATTAAATGCTGTAACATATAAAACTATCTTACCTTTGTCTAAAAGTTCTTTAGCTATACATCTGCATAAAAATGTTTTTCCAAGTCCAGTATTTCCATAAAAAACCATATTTTTAAACTTATCATCAAATTCTTCTACAAATAAGCTACACTTCCTAATTATAAATTTCATATTTTCATAAGGAGACATATTGTTTTCTTTATCAATTTGTTTGGAATAATAGTCTAATGAAAATTTAGAAAAATTTTCTGTTTTTATTATCTCTGCTATATTTGACATATTATAGGCTTTATTTATAAGCTTTTGTTTAAAACATTCACATTTTTTATTATTTATAAAACCTGTATCTTTACATTTATTACATATATAAACATCATCAAAATAATTTTTAGAAAATCCATTTTCTGCCATAAGACTTTCTTTTTCTTTTTTCAAACTTTCTGTTAAATTTTTTATATCTTCTATATATTTTTGCTTTTCATCTTTACCTGCATATATAATAGCCTTAGATATTTTTATAGCTGTCATATTAAGCTCATCATCTATCTCTTTTATTCTTTTACACTTTTTATAGCAAATTTCTTTTTTTAACTCAATTTTCTTTTTTGCATCATCTGTCAATTTTTCATATTCTGCTAATATATCTTTATATATAGCTTGACTAATCATTATCTTCTATCCCCTCTTTTAAAGTCATAATCTCTATTTTTCTAAGCAAATCATAATCTAATGGTTCTTGTTTATAGTTTACAAACTTATTTTTACCATAGTTATTATTTGTATTAACTTTAAATGTTTGTTCTGACCTTTTTTCCTTTTCTTCTTTTTTAGCTTTTATATAGCTTTCATATTCATTATCTAATCTTTTTATATCATCTAAAGATTTTACATTTTTGTCTTTCCAACGCTCTAATATAGATGTTGCATATTCAAAACTAGCCTTACCTGTTGTTACAATAGTTCTTATACAAGCTTCTTCTATAATAGTCATAGGCATTTTATATTCTAAAATCCATTTTTTCATAATTTCTTCTTCTTTTTTTATAGGAGCTCTGTTTAATATACCAAAAAATTTCATTATTTTTTTAAAATCGTTATTATAAACTTTTAAATATATTTCTACCTTTTCTAATGTGTCTATATTATTTTCCCACCAATCTATTGCAACTTTTTCTATATAGTTAAGATTATTTTTACCATTTTCCATACAATATGTAAATAATACTGCTAAAATTTCTAAAGGCATACCATAATTTTCATACAAAGTTATTAATATTTTTCTATCTTGATAAGTTAAAGTTTTAGCTAATTTTTTTTCTGCTAATCTAAAAAGCTGTTGTATTTCATCTGTCTGGCTATAAATAGTTATTTCTTCATCTGTATAAGTTTTATTTTGTTTACTTATTTCATTGTTATGTAGTATGCTATTTTTAAAGTCTTGATCTTTTATTTCAAAAAATTTAATTTCTATTTTATTATCTATCTGCCTATAATATATAAGATTTTCTGCCTGCCAATATTCTAATGCTTTAACTATATCTGATGCTAAAATATTTAAATCTTTAGATAGCTCATCTAAAGATAATTCCTCTCTATTTACAAACTTTTTTAATATATAAATGTATACTATAACAAAGCTAGGGTTTGATTTTATCATATATTTTTCTATAAATAAATTATATATAGGTACAAAAGAAAAATAATTATTCATAACATTACCTCTTAAAAATTATTGATAATAAATATAATAACATCTATAAATATAGTTTTCAATAATTTTATGAATAAATAATTAATAAATAGATAAATTTAATAAATAAGAAATACTTTTCATCTAAAATAAAAGGAGAATTTATATGAGTATCTTAGAAATAATTTTTATATCTATTAGCTTAGCTATGGATGCTTTTGCAGTTTCTATATCTAATGGTATGCTACTAAAAAAAATTAAAATATCATACGCACTAAAATTTGGTATATTTTTCGGTTTTTTTCAATTTATTATGCCTATAATAGGATACTATTTAACCAACTTATTAGGAGAAGAAATATTAAAATTTAATCATTTTATAGCATTTATACTATTAAATACTATTGGCTTTAAAATGATTATAAATACCTTTAAAAAAGAAAAAAATAATATTTACAATGATAAAAATATTTTATCTATAAAAAATTTGACCGTTTTAGCTATTGCCACAAGTATAGATGCTTTAGCTGTTGGAGTTAGCTTTTTTGTTATAAATTTAGATATTTTTAGACCATCTTTAATAATTGGAATAGTAGCTTTTATATTTTCTTTTATAGGAGCTTTAATTGGTAAAAAAATTGGTGGTTTGTTATCTAAAAATACCGAAAGAATTGGAGGCTTAATACTTATAATTATTGGCTTTAAAATTTTTATAGAACATTTGTAAAAAATAAAAGGATTTATGCTATATATGTAAAATAAAATAATATATAGTAAAATATTTAGGAGGTGTTTTATGACTATTAGATTAAAAAAAGAAAAGATAGAAAATCAAATATTAAGTGATTTTGCAATCAAAAGTAAAGATAGTTTAGGTCGCTTAAAGTTTGAAGAAGAATGTGACATTAGAACTTGCTTTCAAAGAGATAGAGACCGTATTATACATAGTAAGGCATTTAGAAGGCTTATGCATAAAACACAAGTTTTTATATCTCCTGAAGGCGACCATTTTAGAACAAGAATAACACACACTTTAGAGGTTGCTCAAATAGCAAGAACAATAGCTAGTGCATTATTTTTAAACGAAGATTTAACAGAGGCAATAGCATTAGGCCACGACTTAGGGCATACACCTTTTGGACATCTTGGAGAAGATGTTTTAAATGAGCTACTACAGGAAGGGTTTCATCACAACGAACAAAGTGTAAGAGTTATTCAAAAAATAGAAAAAAACGGCTTAGGACTTAATTTAACAAAAGAAGTGCTAGACGGCATATTAAATCATCGTGGGAGATGCAACCCATCTACATTAGAAGGAAAAATTGTACAAATTTCAGATAAAATAGCCTACATAAACCACGATATAGATGACGCTATAAGAGCTGGAATATTAAAACATAGCGATTTACCTAGACAATGCCTTGATGTATTAGGAGAAACACCAAAAGAAATAATAAATTTTTTAATACGTGATATAATAAAAAATAGCTCAAATAAAAATGATATTATTATGACAAAAGAAATTAAAGCTTGTATGTATACTCTTAGAAAATTTTTATTTGATAATGTATATACAACAGGTGTTTTAGCAGAAGAGAGAAAAAACTATAAATCTATGCTTGAAGAAATATATCATTACTACTATAAAAATTTTGAAAAAGTACCTCAAGAATTTGCTAATATATGCAAAACAGGAGAAACTAAAGAACGAGCTATATGTGATTATATAGCTGGTATGACAGATAGATATGCTATTAAAATTTATGAAAAAATAAATTTATAATAAAGACTTATAAAGGTAAAGGATTTTTTTAACTCTTGTCGAATAAGTATAATAAAGAATATAATATATATTATTGTAAAAAATAAATGGAGAAAGTATATTTTATGAGATATTCTGATGATGTTATAGAGGATATTAGGTTTGGTAATGATATTGTAGAAGTTATAAATGGCTATACTTCTTTAAAGCAACGTGGTAGCTCTTATGTGGGGCTATGTCCTTTTCATAAAGAAAACACACCATCTTTTTCTGTTAGTCCAGATAAACAGCTTTATCATTGTTTTGGATGTGGTGCATCTGGTACAGTTTATAATTTTATTATGGATATAGAAAACTATGACTTTTTAGATGCTATAACTTACTTAGCTAATAGAATAAATTACCCTTTGCCAGAGCCTAATGGTAGTTTTGATAACTCTTTAACAGAAAAAAAACAAATTCTATATGATATACACAAGATAGTTGCTAAAAAGTTTTATGAAAACTTATCAAACCCTCAAGCACAAATTGCTAACGATTATTTAGATAAACGTGGTATAAATAGAAATACACGTATAAAATTTGGACTTGGATATTCTCTTTTTAAAAAAGATGATATATACACCTTTTTAAAACAAAAAGGATATAATGATGAGCTTATTTTGGAAAGTGGTCTTGTTATAAAAACCAAAAACAACTTATTTTTTGATAGATTTTTTGGTAGGGTAATGTTCCCTATTATAGATGTTCAAGGTAGAATTATAGGATTTGGTGGTAGAGATTTAACATCTAGTAAAACTTCCCCTAAATATCTAAATTCTCCCGACACACTTATATTTAATAAAAGTTATAATCTATACAGTATAAATATTGCTAAAAATAATAAAAATAAAGAGCTTATCTTAGTAGAAGGTTATATGGACGTTATAGCTCTTTGTCAAGTGGGTATAAATAATGTTGTTGCATCTTTAGGTACCGCTTTTAACGAAAATCATATAAAATTATTAAAAAAGTATGCAAATAAAGTTATAACTTTATTTGATAGCGATGATGCTGGCATTAAAGCAACTCTTAGAGCTATCCCTATACTAGTAGAAAATGGTATAAATGTTAGAGTAGCTCAAGTAAAAGATGCAAAAGACCCAGATGAATATATATCCAAATTTGGAGCTAATAGCTTTACACAATTTCTAAATAATGCTAAAAGTTACATATCATTTCAAATTATCCAAAAAATGAAAGATTATAACATAAATGACCCTATACAAAAAATAGACTTTACAAAAGAAGTTTCCAAAATTATTTCTGCCCTTTCTAGCCCTGTAGAAAGAGATGTTTTTATTAATGAGGCTAGCCAAATAACTAAAATATCTAAAGACGCAATATATGAAGAAGTTAATAGTATTTTATCTCATAATAACAACACTTTTAAAGTAACTAATAAAAAGCCCAAAAAAAACATTAATAATAACAAATTAGATGAAGCAAGACAAAGCATATTATATATTTTAGCTACTAATATTAATATTTATAATATATTAAAAAACTACATCACTCCTGATGATTTTTTAGACGATGTATATATAAAACTTGCAAACTTAATTTTTGAGCTAAATGAAAAAAATCAACCTATATATCCTGCAGAAATAACTCTAAAATTTGAAAATACTGAAGAACAACAAAAAGTTTCTAAAGTATTTATGTTAAAAGTAGATTTTTCTAATAGCGATAATTTAGAAAAAGTTATAAATGACCAAATTAAAATTATAAAAAAATCATATTTTAATAAAATAATTTCAGAAAATAAAAATTTAGAAAAGGTTGAAAAAGCATTAAAAGATAATAAAACATTTGATAAATTATATATTAATATTTAATTTTGAAAGGAAGAAAAAAATTGAAAACATTAGATGAAGCTTTATTTACTAGTAAAATTAAAGAGCTTATTTCTTTAGGTAAAAAGAAAAAAGGCATCATAAAATATAAAGATATGATGAAAATTTTATCTGATATGGACCTAGACCCAGAGCATTTAGATAAAATCTATGAATATCTGGAGGCTCAAAATATAGAAGTTATTGATATAACTTTAATGGATGATAATAAAGAAGACGTTATTATGGATTCTTTAGATGATATAGATGGACTAGATTCTTTAGAAAATATTGAAAACTTTGAAAAAGATATAGACCTAACCCTTATAGATGCTAGTATAAATATAGATGACCACGTTAGAATGTATCTAAAAGAAATAGGTAAAGTTGACCTTCTTAGTCCAGATGAAGAGATGGAACTTGCTAAAAGAATGTCAGATGGAGATGAAATTGCAAAAAAACGATTAGCAGAAGCTAACCTTAGATTAGTTGTTAGTATTGCTAAAAGATACGTTGGTAGAGGTATGTTATTTTTAGACCTTATACAAGAAGGTAACTTAGGACTTATAAAGGCTGTAGAAAAATTTGATTATAAAAAAGGGTTTAAGTTTAGTACTTATGCTACTTGGTGGATAAGACAAGCTATTACAAGAGCTATTGCAGACCAAGCTAGAACAATAAGAATACCTGTTCATATGGTAGAAACTATTAATAAACTTATCCGTATATCTAGGCAACTTTTACAAGAACTTGGTAGAGAACCTTCTGATGAAGAACTTGCTAAAGAAATGGATATGCCTATAGAAAAAGTTAGAGAAATAAGAAAAATTGCTCAAGAACCTGTATCTTTAGAAACTCCTATTGGTGAGGAAGAAGATAGCCACCTTGGTGATTTTATACCAGATGAAGATGTTCCAGCACCTGCAGATGCTGCTGCATTTACATTATTAAAAGAACAGCTTATAGAAGTTTTAGACACTCTTACAGACCGTGAAGAAAAGGTTTTAAGATTAAGGTTTGGTCTTGATGATGGTAGAGCTAGAACTTTAGAAGAAGTTGGTAAAGAATTTAACGTTACTAGAGAAAGAATTAGACAAATAGAAGCAAAAGCGTTAAGAAAACTTAGACATCCTAGTAGAAGTAAAAAACTTAGAGATTATTTAGAATAGAATAAAAGACTTAGTTTATAAACTAAGTCTTTTATTCTATTCTAAATTAAGCTTTCATATAATTTAACAATATCTTCTACACAAGTATCTTTAGGGTTACCTGGTCTACAAGCATCGTCAAAAGCAGACTGAGCTAAAAATGAAATATCTTCTTTTTTAACGATTTGTTTTAAATCACTAGGTATACCAACATCAGTAGATAGTTGTCTAACGGCATCTATTGCAGCTTTTCTATATTCGTCTTGTGTCATATTTTCAACACCCTCAACACCCATAGCTTTAGCTATTTCTCTATATTTTTCACCAGTACATTCTGCATTATATTCCATAATAGTAGGTAAAATAATAGCATTAGCTACACCGTGAGGAGTGTCATAAAATGCACCCAATGGTTGTGCCATAGAATGTACTAATCCAAGTCCTACATTTGAAAATCCCATACCAGCAATGTATTGTCCAAGAGCCATTTGTTCTCTACCTTCTGCTTTATTATCACAAGCATCTCTTAAAGATTTAGCAATAATCTCAATAGCTTTAATATGGAACATATCTGTCATTTCCCAAGCAGCTTTTGTAATATATCCCTCTATGGCGTGAGTTAAAGCGTCCATACCAGTAGAAGCAGTAAGTCCTTTTGGCATACTACTCATCATATCTGGGTTATTAGAAATAATACCAAAAGCTTTAGCAGTATCAATAGATGAACCACCACCAATAGCTACTATACAATCTGCTCCAGAATTTTTAAAAGCCTCCACCCCTTCTTTAACGTTTTCAATTGTAGGGTTAGCTTTTATTTTAGAGTAAACCTCATAAGATATACTATTTTCATCTAATATATCTGTTACTTTAGATGTTACATTAAATTTAATTAAGTCTGGGTCACTACAAACAAAACATTTTTTAAAACCTTTATTTTTTACTTCATTAGCAATCTCTTTAATAGCTCTTTCCTGTGATAAGAAATTTCATTTAGAACTATTCTGTTATACATAATTTAACCTCCTAGTAATCTTTAAAAATATTTTTAAATTTATATTATAAATATTATGTAAATATTTATTAGCTATATTTTTTATATCCTGGGTGTCTACCAGTAACACCATAAAAGCTTCTAAGCTCTATTAATTTGTCTATATTTTCTTTAGCAACCTCTTCTTCTCCACCTAATAATCTAGCATTTAAGCTTATTTTAGCAAAAAGCTCTAATGTTTCCATTTTATAGTAGGCAGTTATTAAATCTGTACCTACTGCTAAAGCTCCGTGATTTTTTAATAATATAACGTCGTGGTCTGCTAAAAATGGAGCTATGGCCTCTGGTACTTCATTTGTTGAAGGTGTACAATAAGGAGTAATAGGTATAGAACCTAAAGCAACTATTGTTTCTATCATTGTATATTTATCTAAAGGCACATTAGCAACAGCAAATCCAGTAGCAGTCGGTGGATGTGCGTGAACAACAGCACCTACGTCTTCTCTTTCTATGTAGCATCTTAAATGCATTTTTATTTCAGAAGATGGTTTATAATTGCCAATAGCTTCTATAATATTTGCATCTTTATCTATTCTTACAAGTTTTTCTGGAGTTATAAAACTTTTGCTTATTCCTGTTGGAGTTGCTAAAAATGTACCGTCATCAAGCTTAACAGTAACATTACCATCATTAGCTGCTACCCACCCTAATTGCCACATTTTATGGCAAACATCACAAATTTGTTCTCTTATTTCCATATAACTTAAATTTTCCATTTTTTCCCTCCTGTAGTTATTTAACAAACTTTTGCAACTCTAATAATAAAACCACTTCCATAATTACAATTTATTGGATTAATTGTTAAAATCATCTCATTTTTGTTAATTTCAAAAGTTAGTTGTTAGTTATTATCTAGTCATTTATTTTTATAATTATATGATACTAAAATAACATTTTAAATTTTTTATAATTCTCTTGCCAAATTTCTACATCTTTTGGCTCGTATACTTTTATATTCTCAGAATTTTTAATAATTTTTCTAGCTTGTTTAATATTTTCAATTTTTCCGTTAGTTATAAGCTGTATAGATATATTTCCTAAAACAGTAGCCTCTATAGGCCCAGCATAAACAGTACACCCACAAGCATTAGCAGTCATTTGACAAAGCATATTGCTTTGCACACCACCGCCAATCATATATATACTGTCATATTTTTTACCAGTACAATCTTCTATTTCTTCTAAGGTACTTTTATATTTAAAAGCCAAACTTTCATTAATAGTTCTAACTATTTCTCCCACTGTTTTTAGCTCTGTACCAAATTTTTCTTTACAATATTTCTTTATTCTTTTAGGTATATTTCCAGAATGGATAAAAATTTCATCGTCTGGGTCTATAAAACATTTAAACCCATCTACATCACTTGCCATTTTTTCAAGTTCAGAAAAGCTATACTCATTTCCTTCTTTTTCCCATTGTCTTTTACTTTCTTGTATAAGCCAAAGACCTATTATATTTTTTAAAAATGTTGTTTTTTGCTCATAACCTATTTCATTTGTTATATTATATTTTATAGATTTTTCATTTATTATAGGATTATCAAGCTCTGTTCCCATTAAAGACCAAGTTCCACAGCTTAAAAATATAAAATCGTCTTCTTCCGTAGGTATAGCCACAACGGCACTTTGTGTATCGTGTCCTGCTATAGCTACAACATTAAATTTATGTATATCAAGTTCTTCCGCTATATCGTCTTTTATAGGAGCTAATGTAGTTCCACTAGAAACTACATTAGCAAAAATATCTTCTTTTAAGTCTAATTTTTCAATAACATCTTTTGCCCATTTTTTATTGTTTGGGTCAAAAATCTGAGTTGTAGATGCAATAGAAACCTCACTAGCCATTTTTCCAGTAAAAAAGTAATTAAACAAATCTGGCATTAACAAAATTTTGTCTATACGCTCAAATATATCAGGTCTTTGTTTTTTTAAGGCAAATAATTGGAATGCTGTGTTTATATTCATTATTTGATTTCCTGTTTTATTATAAAGTTCTTCTTTATCTATTTTTTTAAATATATCTTCTAAAATATTATCCGTTCTCTCATCTCTATAATGAACAGGGTTTTCCAATAAATTTCCAAATTTATCTAAAGCTCCAAAATCTACACCCCAAGTATCTATACCCATACTTTCTATTTTGCCATATTTTTTAGATTTAATAAGGCTTTGCTTTATTTCAAAAAATAGCCTTAAAAAATCCCAATACATAGTGTTATTAATCTTAACTGGGTCATTAGAAAAACGGTGTATTTCTTGTATTTCTATTTTATCATTTTTAAAATTACCTATAATAGCTCTACCGCTAGATGCACCAAAATCTATTGCTAAAACTTTATAATCATTAGACATAAAATCACCTACTAACTATTTGTATAATGGTCCATAATTTTGACAAGCTCTATAATCTTGGCCTTCTTTATCCATTCCAAATAAATTCCAAGCAGAAGGTCTAAATACTTTTTCTTCTGGCACATTGTGCATACTTACAGGTATTCTAAGCATAGAGCAAAGAGTAATAATATCAGCACCTATATGTCCATAGCTAATAGCACCATGGTTAGCACCCCAGTTGTTCATAACATCATAAGCCGATTTAAAAGGTCCCTCTCCTGTAATAATAGGAGCAAACCAAGTACAAGGCCAAGTATAATCAGTTCTTTTCCATATTTTATCAGAAACTTCATCTGGTAATTTAATTGTATAACCCTCTACTAATTGCATAACAGGGCCAAGTCCTTTAACAAGATTTAATCTCATCATAGTAACAGGCATTTCTGCTTCTGTTAAAAATCTAGATGAGAACCCACCACCTCTAAAGTAGCCTACATCAGCAGGGTTCCAAGTAGTAGCTTTTAATATAGCTTCTTTATCTTCCTCTGTTACATCAAACCAAGCTTTCATAATGTTGTTACCATCTTTGTCTTTAGCAAGCCCACAAGCATCTAAGCAAGATGCACCAGAATTTATTAAATGTAAAAACCCATCAGATTTTTCAGCAATTCCAGTTAGTCTATGTCCAGTAGCTTTTTCTACTGCATCAATACTCCAATATGTTCTAACATCAGAGAAAATTTGTGCTCTATTAGTTAAAAGTTTACCAAATAACATACCTATACCATTTAATACGTCATTTTCTGTTGCTAGTATGTAAGGTTCTCTTGTTCCGTTCCAATCAAAAGAAGTATTTAATAAAGCTTCTGGAAAGTCTGCGTTAGGGTAAAAATCTGTCCATTGTCTTTGTCCTTGGAAACCAGCAGCAATTGCATTATGTCCTAATTTTTCTTCCTGACAATCATCTGGTAAATTAGGGTTGCCGTTCATTAAATCTTTAATTATGCACATCATTTTAACAACAAATTCCCAGTCCTTATCTTTTTCTTCTCTAGTTTTTTGAACACTAGGGTCATTTTTGTCAAAACCTTCGGTACATTTTTCTTTAGTCCATTTTAAAGCTCTCTCATATTCATCTTTATCGTAAATACCTTCAGTCATTCTTCTAATAATTTCTACTTCGTCGACAGATTCTACTCTCATACCTAAGTATTCTTCTATAAAATTAGGGTCTATTATAGAACCACCAATACCCATACATATAGAGCCAATTTGTAAGTAAGATTTACCTCTCATAGTAGCTGCTGCAACAGCTGCTCTACCAAATCTTAAAAGTTTTTCTTTAACGTCTTCTGGTATAGAAGTATCATCTGCATCTTGTACATCGTGTCCATATATGCCAAAAGCAGGTAATCCTTTTTGTGTATGTGTAGCTAAAACAGATGCTAAATATACTGCCCCTGGTCTTTCTGTACCATTAAATCCCCATACACCTTTTATAGTTTTAGGGTTCATATCCATAGTTTCAGCACCATAGCACCAACAAGGTGTTACAGTTAAAGTAATATCTACACCTTCTTTTCTAAATTTATCTTCACAAGCAGCAGCTTCTGGTACTCTACCAATAGTTGTATCTGCAATAACAACTTTTACAGGCTCACCATTTGAGTATCTTAAATTTTCTTCAAATAATTTTGCTGCAGATTTAGCCATATTCATAGTTTGTTCTTCTAAAGAAGCTCTAACGTTTACAACACCTTGTCTACCGTCTATAGTTGGTCTAATACCAATAACTGGATAATCTCCTACTAATCTACTTTTACTCATTTCTATTACCTCCTTATTAAAAACATAATTAATAATTAATTTATATGTATATAATACCACTAATAATATACTTTTTCTTGTATTTTTATATTAAAAAAATATAATTATTTTCACTTTTATATTCAATATTTTTATGTTATAATATAAAACATACAACTTTTATATATTTTTGCATAATATTTATTATAAAAGGAGCTTATTTTTATGAATTATTTAAAATACAAAGAAAATAAAATAAGAGGTACGTTTAATTTTCCAATAGAATTTTACTTTATAACTCCAGACGATATAAGATATAATATGCACTATCACTGGCATACAGAAATAGAAATAATAAAGATAATAGAGGGTACTTTTAAAATAATGTTAAACGAACAAATGGTATCTGCACAAAAAGACGATTTTATTTTTATTTCACCAGAAATGCTTCACGGTGGTACACCAAAAAACTGTATATACGAATGTATAGTTTTAGATATGAATATGTTTATAAAAAATAATAATATTTGTACAAATTATTTAAAAGATATATTAAATAAAAAAATATCTATCCATTATGATATACATAAAAATAATGATATAAATACATACTTAAATAAAATTTTTGATTGTATGAGAAATAAACCTTTAGGATATGAATTTTTAATCCAAGGATATTTATACTTAATATTTGGAATAATAATAGGAAATAAATTATATGTAAAAAATATTAATACGTTAGATAAAAATGCAAAAAGGATAAATCAATTAAAAAATGTGTTAGAATTTATAGAGCTAGAATACTCTAGAGATATAACTTTAGAAGATTTGGCAAATAAAATAAACCTAAATCCAAAATATTTCACAAAGATATTTAGTGAAATGACAGGAAAATCTCCTATACAATACCTAAATTCCTATAGGATAGAAATAGCTTGTGGTATGCTTTTAACAACAGATTTGTCTATAACTGACATTTGTCTAAACTGTGGATTTAATGATTTAAGCTATTTTATAAAAACATTTAAAAAAGAAAAAAGCATAAGCCCAAAGAAATTTAGAAATACTATGTCTATGCCATAATTTTTATATTTATAATAAAAAATACCACAAAAAGTGGTATTTTTTATTTTTATTTATTTTACCAAAGCTATAACCTCTACCTCAACTAAAACTTGTTTAGGTAGCTCTCTAACAGCTACACAAGAACGAGCAGGGTTAGACGTAAAATATTTACAATATACCTCATTAAAATCTGCAAAGTTTTTCATATCCGATAAAAAACAAGTAGTTTTTATAGTATTTTCAAAATTTGTACCTGCTTCTTCTAAAACAGCTTTTAAATTTTGCATAACTTGTTCTGTTTGTTCTGTAACATTATCTCCCACAATATTACCTTCAGTATTTAAAGCTATTTGCCCAGATGTGTAAAGACTATTATTAACTAATACTGCTTGAGAATAAGGTCCTATTGCTTTTGGTGCTTTGTCAGAATGTATCTTTCTCATAAAGTTTACCTCCAAAAAATATTTGTTAATAGTATACATTTTTTTATTTTGCTAGTCAACATTATTTCCAATTTTTAATAACCTCTATCGCTTTTTCCAACTGTAAATCTCTACTATTATCTAAAGGGTTAGTAACTTTATAGTCTGGTTCAATACCTGTACCTTGTATACAAACTCCACTAGGTGTGTAATATTTAGCCATAGTTATTTTTACTCCACTATTGTCTGGTAAAGTATACATATTTTGTACAACACCTTTTCCATAAGTAGTTTCTCCTACTAGCTTCCCAACTCCAAAATCTTTAACAGCACCAGATAAAACTTCAGATGCAGATGCAGAATCTTTATTTACAAGTATAGTTAAAGGTTTATTGTATGCATTAGCATCAGATTTGTGATAATCCCTATTTCCATATTTATCTTCTATATATGTTATAGTTCCTTCTGGTACTAACATATCTGTTATTTTATTAACTGTTGTTAGCAATCCTCCTGGGTTATTTCTAAGGTCTATTATAAGCCCATTAGAATTTTTTAAATCATCAAAAGCAATTTTAAACTGGTCATATGTAACTCTATCAAATTGAGATATAGATATATAACCTATATTATCTTCTAAAATTTTATACTCTACTGTAGGTACATCTAAGCTTCTTCTAGTAACATCTACATCAAAAGTTTTATTTTCTTTTTCTCTAGATATAGTAAGTTTAACTTTGCTTCCTTCTTCCCCTTTAATATCAGATACTAAACTTTGATAATTTTCTAAATTAACTTCTTTATCTTTAACTTTTATTATTTTATCTCCTACTTTTAAGCCAATTTCTTGTGCTGGTGAACCTTCAAATACTTTGTTAATAAGTATCTTTTCATCTTCTGTCAAATTTACCATTATGCCAATACCAACATAATTTCCTTCGGTATCTTGTAAAAACAGATTAAGCTCTTCTTCTGACATATAATAAGAATATGGGTCTTTTAAAGAAGCTATCATTCCCTTATACATTGTTTCTTCCATAAGCTCCTTATCATATTCATTTACATAATATGTATCTACAATATCTTGTATTTGTGATATTTTTTGGTTTGTAGTCATCTCTCTTAATATAAATCTTTTATAAAGCAAGTTTGCATTAGTTATAAAGCTATTTATAACAAATAAAACTACCATACCAAAAATAACACCCATAAAAAAGCTTTTTTTATTATCATTCATATTTTCACCTCTTACTTTTGCTCTATAATAAAATGGCTTCTATATTATTTTATTAGCTAAATTTAAAATTTATTAATAGTTTAGTAATTTTTAAACTAAAGATTTAGCCCATTTATATTTTTTAACTCTAGTACTAGTTAAAAATCCTTTAATAATCTCTTCTAAATACACCATAGCATAAGTTATATATATAGGTAAATTTAAAAAATAAGCACCTAAAAATGCCATTGGTATACCAATAAGCCAAACACTAGAAAAATCTAATATAGCAGTATATTTTGTATCTCCACCACTTCTTAATATACCTACTATTGTTGTATAATTATATGTTTTAAATATTAAGCCAAACGAAACTACCATTAGAAGTTTATGTGTATATTCTTTAACCAAATCTTTTACATTAAACATATTTATAATATAAGGTGATAATATAACAAGTATAATACCCATAATACTACTTATAATTACTGTAAGTATCATACATTTTTTGGAGTACTCTTTTGCTTTTTCTATATCTCCACGTCCAAGTGTATTAGATAGTAATATGCCACAACCTCCACCAATAGCAACCCCCATAACAACAAATAAGTTTTGTATAGTACCTGTAATTTGTATAGCAGATTGTGCATCAGTACCACTAAATTTGTAAGCCATATTACAAACAGATATACCTATAGACCAAAATATTTCATTTAATATTATAGGTGTACAAACATCAAAATATGATGCAACAAAACTTTTGTTAAAGTTAAAATAATTTTTAATATTAGTTAAAATAGGTGCTTTTGTACCAAAAGTAATTAAAAGTTGTGCACTAAGCTCAACACATCTAGCACATAATGTTGCCATAGCAGCACCTTTTACACCATATCCTAATTTAAATATAAATAAATAGTTTAAAATAATATTAGTTATAAGTGCTATAAAAGTTGTTATCATAGGAAAATGTGTTTTTCTAATAGCTTTTAGTGCTGCATTTATAGCCATAATAAATGCTATAACAAAATAAGCAGGAGATATAACCTTTAAATAATTTACACCCTCTGCTATAACAGCTGGGTCTTTAGAATATAAAGACATTAAAAACTCTGGTGCAAACACAATAGCTGTAACAAATATTAAGGCATTTAAAAGGCTTAATATTATCCCAAGCCCCATAACTTTATGTATACCACTAAAATCACCTTTACCAAAATATTGTCCTACAAAAACAGATGCTCCACTGTTTACGCCAAATAATATAAGGTTAAATATAAAAAATATTTGGTTAGCAAGCCCAACAGATGTAATAGCTACCTCTCCCAACTGACCTATCATAAAATTATCTACAAGGTTTACTGAAGAGTTTAATAGTTCTTGAAATATGATTGGTATAATTAGTAAAAACAAATTTCTAAAAAATGCCTTATCAGAAAAAAAGTTTTTCATATAACCCTCCCCATTTTATAAAATTACTATTAAAAATTTTATCATTAAAATAAATAAATTGCAACTACTTAAAAAATTTTTTAAACATATTGTATTTTCTATAAACTTTTATTATAATTATTTCGTATTATTAAACATAAATTAATTTTTTAGACACTATACTTAATAAAATTAAAATACATTTTATTATATTTTTAATAAATAGAAAGGAGTATATATTTATGGAAAAAAGACTTACACTATCAAAAACAGATAAAATGATAGGTGGAGTTTGTGGTGGTATTGGTGAATATTTTAAAATAGACCCTACAATTATAAGAATACTTTTTGTACTATTTTCTTTTATTTTTATATCTGCTCCTATACCTATATACATTATATTTTGGATTATAATGCCAAGTAAAAACCCTAAAAAAACACCTTCACCAAAAAATAAAGAAGGATTTTATGATTTTAGCGAGTTTGATGAAAAATAATACTATGTTTTATATAGTATTATTTTTATTCCTAAATATAATTAAGGTATGACTTATATTTTAAATAAAAAATTATATATGAGTGTTTGTATTAATTTTTATGAATAAAAATATATAGGAATATTTGTTTTTAAATACAAAGTACTCAAAAAATTGATTATTAGTTATTGTAATATATTACATTTTTATGTTATAATTAATAGTAAATTTAATTTTTATGCAGAGTAGGAAGATGTGCGTTAAGTGATATTAAGACGGGGAGTTGCTTATTATACGAAAAGATTTTTCTTGCGATACATATTCCGCATCCCGCTGCTAACATAGTAAATCTATGTTTGTAGCATATTTTATCAACTACTTAGGAGGTAATTTATGTTTAATTTATTTAAAAATTCTTTTTTAGAATTAAAAAAGACTAAAACAATAGTTATTTGTGGTCTTTTATTAGCTATATCCTTAATGCTTAATACACAAGCATTAAAAATAGATGGTATTACTATTATTACATTTTCTTTTATAGCTAACTCTATTGCTGGATTTCTGTTTGGACCTGCTGTATCTAGTATATTAGGAGGTTTAACAGATGTATTAACACACTTAATAAATCCAAAAGGAGCATATTTTTTTGGATTTACGTTTAATGCTATTTTAGGTGGTATTTTTTATGGCTCTTTTCTTTACAGAAAAATGCACGGTAATAAAAATTTAATATTAAGAATTATTGCTTGTAAAATTCTTATAAGTGTAATTGTAAACTTAACTTTTGGTACTTATTGGTACTCTATGTTTTCTGGCAAAGGTTTTCTTGTTCTTTTACCTGCTAGGATATATAAAGAGCTTATAGTTACACCTATACATTGTATAGTTATGTACGTTCTATTAAAAGCAATAAATAAAATATACTATCAATTAAATTTAGATGATAATATAAATACAAAAAATTAATATTTTAATATATAATAAAGGGTGATTTTATGTTTTTTGAAACTCAAGTTAAAGTTAGATATCAAGAGACTGACCAAATGGGCGTAGCTCATCATTCTGTATATCCTATATGGTATGAAGAAGCCAGAACAAATTTTATAAAATCTTGTTTAAATATTTCTTACACAGATATAGAAAAAATGGGTGTATTATTTCCTTTAAGTAAACTTAGCTGTAAATATATAAAACCTGCTCTATATGAAGATGTTTTAACAATACATACATTTTTAAAAAATGTATCCCCTATAAAATTAGAATTTGAATATAAAATATATAAAAATAACGAGCTTATTAATACAGGGTATACAGAACACCCTTTTGTTAATAAATATTTTAAACTTATTAATATAAAAAAACAAAACTTAGAACTTTATAATATTATAAACTCAGCTTATAAAAATTAAATTTAATCAAAAAAGGGTGTAGATTTATTATTCTATACCCTTTTTCTTTTGCAAATTTTTTTAAAAATATATATAATTCCACATATACATACTAATAAGTTAAGTATAATAATTACTATATCTTCACTAATATTTATAAATATTAATGACTTATCCACATAGAAATAATTTTTTATATTATTATAAGTATCTATAACTAAGTTTTTATAAAAATATATATTTTATAAATTATAAAGTGTAAAACTAAAAGTTATATAAATATTTATTTTTAATATAAAATACAATATAATTATTCCTGCAACACCAAATAGTTGGTAAAATATAGCTCTTATCCTAAATTTATTATCAAAATTAAATACCTTATGGAATGTATATACAGTCAATACTAACAGTAATATTTTAGGTATTTGTAATATAAAATCTAAAATATTAATTTTTTTATTAATATTAATTA